>NZ_JBJLRD010000027.1:0-60707 GCF_050871305.1 Kineococcus gypseus
TGTTTTATTTTTGGTGGGGCGGGGGGTTTGGGGGTTTTTTGTGGGGGGGGGGGGCGGGGTCTTAAGCCGGCCGGGCCCCCCCGACGCCGCGCGACACGCCGTCCGGGGCCGGCGGAGCACCCCCGGACGGCCCCCCGCGCAGCACCCCCGCGCGGACCGCCCGACGGACCACCGGGTCCACGAGCACCCCACCACGGATGCCGTCCGCGCGCAGCGCGGGACGGCCACGACCCCGCACGGAGCCCGATGCCCCACCACGCCCCCGCCGCGACCGGCGCCGCCCCCGGCGCGCGCCGCGGCGACCTGCTGCCCGTCCTGGGCGAGGAGGTCGCCCGCAGCGTGCGGACCCTGCACGCGCTGAAGTCGCAGGACGCCCGCGGCAGCACCGAGGCCGACCGGGCCATGCACACCGTCCTGCTGGTCGTCGCCCACACCGGCGACCAGCGCGTGGGCGAGCTGGCCGAGCGCCTCGGCACCGACCCCTCCACGATCAGCCGGCAGACCGCCGAGCTGGTGCGGCAGGGGCTGCTGGAGCGCCGGCGCGACCCCGACGACGGCCGCGCCTCCCGGCTGGCGGTCACCGCCGCCGGCCGCGCCGTGGTCGCCACCACCCTCGAGCGGCGCCACGAGCGCCTGGCGCGCGCCGTCGAGAGCTGGGACGACGACGAGCTGGGCACCTTCGTGCGGCTGCTGACCCGCTTCACCGACGGCCTGGAGCAGGTCCGCACCGAGGCCGGCCCCGCGGCCGCCGCCCAGCCCTGCCCCGCGCTGCCCCGCACCGCGCAGCCCCGCACCGCGCAGCCCGGCGCCGCGCAGCCGCGCATCGCGCAGCCCCGTGCCGCCCACCCCCACCCCACCGCCAGCACCGAGCAGGAGAACGCATGAGCAGCACCACGGCCGGCACCCGGCCGGCCGGCCCGTCGGGGCCCGACGGCACCGGCGGACCCGCCACCCTCACCCACCGGCAGATCATGGCGATCCTGTCCGGCCTGCTGCTGGGGATGTTCCTCGCCGCGCTGGACCAGACGATCGTGTCCACCGCCATCCGCACCATCGCCGACGACCTGCAGGGCTTCTCGCTGCAGGCGTGGGCCACGACGGCGTTCCTGATCACCTCGACGATCTCCACGCCGCTGTACGGAAAGCTCTCCGACACCTACGGGCGCCGTCCGTTCTTCATCGCCGCCATCGGCATCTTCGTCGTCGGCTCGGCGCTGTGCGGGATCTCCACCTCGATGTACGAGCTGGCGGCCTGGCGCGCGCTGCAGGGCCTGGGCGCCGGCGGCCTGATGTCGCTGGCCCTGACGATCATCGCCGACGTGGTCCCGGCGCGCGAGCGCGCCAAGTACCAGGCGTGGTTCATGGCCGTCTTCGGCGTCTCCAGCGTGCTCGGCCCGGTGGCCGGCGGCTTCTTCTCCGGCCAGGACTCCCTCCTCGGCGTGGCCGGCTGGCGCTGGATCTTCTGGATCAACGTGCCGCTGGGCGCCCTGGCCATGGCCGTGGTCGTGCGCAACCTGCGCCTGCCGCGGCGCACCGCGCGCCACCGCGTCGACTGGCCCGGGGCGCTGGCCCTGGTGCTGTGCCTGGTGCCGCTGCTCGTGGTCGCCGAGCAGGGCCGCAGCTGGGGCTGGGGCTCCGGGCGGGCGCTGGCCTGCTACGGCCTGGGCGTGGTGGGCCTGCTGGCCTTCGTGCTGGCCGAGCGCGCCCTCGGCGACGACGCCCTGCTGCCGCTGCGCGTCTTCCGCGGGCGCACCTTCGTCGTCGGCAGCCTGACCAGCGCGGTGCTGGGCATGGGCATGTTCGGCGCGATGGCCGTGCTGCCGCAGTACCTGCAGGTGGTCAAGGGCTCCTCGCCCACCGTCGGCGGCCTGCAGATGCTGCCCCTGGTGGTCGGGATCATGTCCGCCAGCGCCTTCTCCGGGCAGTTCATCGCCCGCACCGGCCGCTACAAGCCGCTGCCGGTGGCCGGCACCGCCCTCATGGTCGTCGCCCTGCTGCTCTTCAGCCGCGTGGGCGCCGACACCCCGGTGTGGCAGACGATGCTCGTCATGGTCGTCATGGGCTGGGGCCTGGGCGGCAACATGCAGCCGATCATCCTGGCCGTGCAGAACGCCGCCGACCCGCGCGAGATCGGGGTGGCCACCTCCTCGGTGACCTTCTTCCGCCAGATGGGCGGCACCCTGGGCACCGCGGTGTTCCTCTCGATCCTCTTCTCCACCCTGGGCGAGAACGTCTCCCGCGAGTACCGCGCGGCCGCCGGCGACCCGGCCTTCGCCGCCGGGCTGCGCGAGGCGCAGCTGGACCCGCAGGGCCTGCAGCAGGTCGTGGCGCGCGCCGGCGACGACACCTCGGTGCTCTCCTCGCTGCCCGCCGTGCTCAGCCACCCCTTCCGGGTGGGCTTCACCGACTCGGCCAACCTCATCTACCTGGTCGCCGCCCTGGTGATGGTGGCCGGCCTGGTGACGGTGCTGTTCCTGCCCTCGCTGCCCCTGCGCTCCGGCACCCCGGCCGCGGCCGCCGCCGCCGACTCCCCCGCCGCCCCGGTGCAGGCCGCCGGCGGCGCGGTGGAGCCGGCGCAGGAGCGCGACCGCCCCGCCCAGCTGACGGGGGTGCCGGCCGACGCGCCGGCCGCCGGCGAGCTGGCCGAGCGCGTGCGCAGCGGCGTGCAGGCGGCCAAGGCCGCCCAGCGCGCCGTGGCGGACCTGGCCGACGAGACCGCCCGCCGGGAGGCGGCGCTGGACGCGGCGGTGGAGGAGCTGCGCGACCTCGGCCTGGACGAGGCCTCCATCGAGGCCGCCCTCGGCGAGGAGGCCACCGCCCCGCGCGGCCGGCACGCCGGGCACGCCGGGCACGCCGGGCACGCCGGGCACGCCGGGCACGCCGGGCACGCCGGGCACGCCGGGCACGCCGGGCACGCCGGGCACGCCGGGCACGCGACCGGCGCGGTGGAGGACGCCGGGCAGCGCACGGACCGGCTGGGCGCGCGCGGCTGAGACCGCCCCGCCGACGGCCCCGGAGCACCGCGCTCCGGGGCCGTCGGCGTCCCCGGCGCGTGCGCCACCTCACGCGGTGCGCCCCCCGCCGCGGGTGGCCGGGCCGCTACGGTCGGCACGGTGCGGGCCGGCAGCCGGCCGGCGCGCGGGTCCGGCCGCGGCCGGGTGAGGAGAGCGACATGAGCGCGAACCGGGCTGTCCACGTCGTCGAGGCGCGCTACTCACGCACGTGGCTGCTGGTCAACGCCGCCCGGCCCGAGCTGTTCGACGCGGCCGCGGCCTCGCGCGCCGACCAGGTCGTCCTGGACCTCGAGGACGCCGTCGACCCGCGCCGCAAGGACGCCGCGCGCGGCGACGTCGTGGCGTGGCTGCGCGCCGGCGGGCGCGCCTTCGTGCGCGTCAACGACGTCACTACCCCCCACTGGCGCGACGACGTCGAGCAGCTGCGCGGCACCCCGAACCTGCTGGGCGTGGTGCTGGCCAAGACCGAGGCCGGCGAGCAGGTCACCGACACCTTCGAGGCGCTCGGCGCCACCACGCCGGTGGTGGCGCTGGTGGAGTCCGCCCTGGGCATCGAGGAGGCGCGCTCCATCGCGTGCGCGCGCGGCGCGTTCCGCCTGGCGTTCGGCTCGGGCGACTACCGCCGCGACACCGGCGCCAGCGCCGACGACCTGGCGATGGCCTACCCGCGCAGCCGCCTCGTCGTGGCCAGCCGCATCGGCGGGCTGCCCGGCCCGGTCGACGGGCCCACGGTGGGCGGCGGGCTGCCCGAGCTGCGCGAGGGCTCCTCGGTGGCGGTGTCGCTGGGGATGATGGGCAAGCTGTGCCTGGACGCCGACCAGGCGCCGGTGATCAACGAGGTGATGAGCCCCACCGCCACCGACGCCACCTGGGCGCGCGACGTGCTGGAGCGCTTCGAGAGGTCCGGCGGCGTGGTGCACGACGGCTCGGACCTGCCGCGCGTGGGCCGCGCCCGGCGCATCCGGGAGCTGGCCGAGGCGTTCGGCATCCAGCCGCTGTGAGGCGCCCCGCCGCGTGAGGCGCACTACCGCGTGGGCGGCCCCGAGGGCCAGGGCCGCGGCGCAGGTCGTCGTGAACCTGCACGATGCCGCTGTCCGCACCCCGGGCGGTGCCGGGGCGCTGCCACGATCCTCGCGGCGACGCGGGGGTCGGCCCCGCGGCGCGACGTGACGCGGGAGGACCGGCATGCGCACAGCACGGAGGACGGGGCGGACGTCGCACGGCGGGGCGGTGCGGCGACTGGTGGCCGCGGGGGTGGCCGGCGGCCTGATCGCCGTGAGCCTGCCCGCGGGGGTCGCCGCCGCGGACGGCTGGAGGCACCACGGCCGCGGCACGACGTGGACCGTGCAGCCGGGGCAGTCGATCCAGGCGGCCGTGGACCGGGCGCGCTCGGGCGACACGATCAGGATCGCCGCGGGCACCTACGAGGAGGCCGTCTGCGTGCGCGGCAAGGGCCTGACGATCAAGGGGGCCGGCCGGGACCGCACCGTCATCACCTGGCCCGAGTGGAGCAGCGTCGCGGACCTGCCGGCCGTGCCGTCGTCAGGCCCGGCGGCGGAGGGCTGCTGGGCCGAGCAGGAGCGCGTCGACAACGAGGACGACCCGACCACCCTGGCCGACAACGTCTCCGCGCTGCACTTCGTGGACCCCGACGCGCCGGTGGTCGTCAAGGACCTCGGCACCCGCAACCACCCCGCCAACGGCGTCGTCGCCTGGGGCGCGAGGGGTTTCGAGGTCAAGGACACCCGGGGCGTCGGCCACGAGCGCTACGGGATCCTCGCCGCGTACTCCGAGCGCGTCAGCGTCAAGGGCAACGTCGAGGAGGGCGTGGTCCGCAGCGCCCCCGTGTCCGGCGGCACCGCCGGGATCTCGGTGGGCGACTCCGAGCGCGCCGGCGCCACCGTCTCCGGCAACACCGTGAGGGGCTACAACATCGGCGTCTTCGCCCGCGAGTCGCGCGGCGGCACGATCCGCGACAACCGCATCAGCGGCAACTGCGTCGGGGTGCTGGTGTTCGACGACTCCGCCACCGAGATCCCCGACACCACCGGGCACGTGGTCGGCGGCGACTGGTCGGTGAGGTCCAACCGGGTCGCCGACAACACCCGCTACTGCCTCGTGGGCCGCGACGGCAGCCAGCGCGTCTCCGGCACCGGCATCGCCGTCACCAACGCCGACCACGTCACCGTCACCGGCAACACGCTCACCGGCAACCGCCCGGTCGTGCCCGCCGGGCAGGCGCCGACGAACTTCCCCTCCGGCGGCGTGGCGCTCATCAGCTTCGCGCCCCCGCCCGGCACGAACCCGCCCGGCGCGGAGCTGCCCGGCCTCGTGGAGTTCGTCACCGTCAAGGGCAACGTGTTCCGCGACAACGCCCCCACCGACATCTCGGTGAGCGAGCCGACCCCGTACGCGCCGCTCGTGCTGGGCCCCGGTGAGGGCATCGTCGTCGAGGGCAACCGCTGCACCACCAGCTCCCCGGCGGGCCTCTGCTCCTGACCCGCCCGCGGGGGGGGGGGGGGGGGGGGGGGGGGGGGGGGGGGGGGGGGGGGGGGGGGGGGGGGGGGGGGGGGCGCGCGCCGGGCGCCGCCCGCCCCCCCCCCCCCCCCCCGCCCCCCCCCCCCCCGCCCCCCCCCCCCCCCCCCCCCCCCCCCCCCCCCCCCCCCCCCCCCCCCCGCCCGCCCCCCCCCCCCCCCGGGGGACGGCTCACTGCAGGCCGGCCAGGCTCTCCTTGGCGGCGGTGACCACGACCTCGTCCGTCAGGCCGAACTCGCGGTAGAGGTCCTGGTAGTCCGCGGAGGCGCCGAAGTGCTCGATGCCCACCACGCGGCCGGCATCGCCGACCAGCTCGTGCCAGCCCTGGGCGATGCCGGCCTCGACCGACACGCGCGCCTTGACCTGCGGCAGCAGCACGGTGTCGCGGTAGGACTGCGGCTGCGCGTCGAACCACTCGCGGCACGGCATGGAGACCACGCGGGTCGGGACGCCGGCCTCCTCGAGCTTCTCGCGCGCGGCCACCGCGATCTGCACCTCGGAGCCGGTGCCGATGAGGATGACCTGCGGGGTGGCGGCGGAGGCCTCCACGAGCACGTACGCGCCCTTGGCGACGCCCTCGGCCGCGCCCCAGCCCGGCTGGGAGCGGTCGAACGTCGGCAGGTTCTGGCGCGAGAGCGCCAGGCCCGCCGGGCGGTCGGTCGTCTCCAGGACGGTCTTCCACGCCCACGCGGTCTCGTTGGCGTCGGCCGGGCGCACGACGTCCAGGCCCGGGATGGCGCGCAGCGAGGCCAGGTGCTCGATGGGCTGGTGGGTGGGGCCGTCCTCGCCCAGGCCGATGGAGTCGTGCGTCCACACGTACGTCACCGGCAGCTTCATGATCGAGGCCAGGCGCACCGCGGGGCGCATGTAGTCGCTGAAGACGAGGAAGGTGCCGCCGTAGGGGCGGGTGCCGCCGTGCAGCGCGATGCCGTTGAGGATCGAGCCCATGGCGTGCTCACGGATGCCGAAGTGCAGGGTGCGCCCGTAGGGATTGCCGTCCCACATCTTCGTCGTGCGGCTGGACGGCAGGAAGCTCGGCTCGCCCTTCATGCTCGTCAGGTTCGACTCCGCGAGGTCGGCCGAGCCGCCCCACAGCTCGGGCAGCCCGGCGGCCAGGGCGTTGAGGACCTCGCCGGAGGCCTTGCGGGTGGCCATCGCCTTGCCCGGCTCGAAGACCGGCAGCGCCTGCTCCCAGCCGGCGGGCAGGGTGCGGGTGCTCACGCGGTCGAAGAGCTCGGCGCGCTCGCCGGCGCCCTTCCGCCACGCGTCGAAGCGGGGCTGCCACTGCTCGCGCAGGGCCCTGCCGCGCTCGCGGGCGGCGCGGGTGTGGGCGATGACCTCCTCGGAGACCTCGAAGGTCTGCTCGGGGTCGAAGCCGAGGACCTCCTTGGTGGCGCGCACCTCCGGCTCGCCCAGCGCGGAGCCGTGCGACTTGCCGGTGCCCTGCAGGTTCGGCGCTGGGTAGCCGATGATCGTGTTCAGGACGATCATGGACGGCTTGCCGGTCTCGGCCTTGGCCGCCTGCAGCGCGTCCCACAGCGCCTGGACGTCCTCGCGGTAGGGGCCCTCGCCGCCGTTGGTCCAGTCCACGCTCTGCACGTGCCAGCCGTACGCCTCGTAGCGCTTGCCGGTGTCCTCGGCCAGTGCGATCGCGGTGTCGTCCTCGATCGAGATGTGGTTCTGGTCGTAGATCGCGATGAGGTTGCCCAGCTCCTGCACGCCGGCGATGGCGGAGGCCTCGCTGGAGACGCCCTCCTCCAGGTCGCCGTCGGAGGCGAGCACGTAGATGAAGTGGTCGAACGGGCTCTGGCCCGCGGGGGTCTCCGGGTCGAACAGGCCGCGCTCGCGGCGGGCGGCCATCGCCATGCCCACCGCGGAGGAGATGCCCTGGCCCAGCGGGCCGGTGGTCATCTCCACGCCGGCGGTGTGGCCGTGCTCGGGGTGGCCCGGGGTCTTCGAGCCCCACTTGCGCAGCGCCTTCAGGTCGTCGAGCTCCAGGCCGTAGCCGGCCAGGTACAGCTGCACGTAGAGCGTCAGGCTGGAGTGCCCGCAGGAGAGGACGAAGCGGTCGCGCGCCGTCCAGTCCGGGTCGGCCGGGTCGTGCTGCATCAGCTTCTGGAACAGCGTGTAGGCCACGGGGGCCAGGCTCATCGCCGTGCCGGGGTGCCCGTTGCCGGCGCGCTGCACGGCGTCCATCGCCAGGACGCGGGCGGTGTCGACCGCCTTGCTGTCCAGGTCGCTCCACTCGAGGCTCTGCTGGCTCACGTGTCTCCTCCCGTGCGAACCAGCTGACCGTCCAGCGCCGCCGGGGCGGTGGGGGGACCGGTCGTGGTCCGCTCTGCGTCTGCGTCGTTCGTCCCCGGCGCCGTCACCGGACCCGGCGCGGCCGGCCGCCGCGCCCGGCGGGCGTCGACGGGACCCGGTCACCCGCGGTCGTCGGCAGCTCCACCGGACCCCGCCGCCCGCGGGCGGAGCGGACCGGTGGATCACTGCACCCCGAGCCTACTCGCAGGGCGCGCAGCCGCAGCCCGCGGCCGGTCCCCGCGCGCCGCGGGGACCGGCGCGCCCGCGCGGCGCGCCCCGGACAACGACACGGCGTAATAGAGGCGTAGCATCGGCCCTGCCCGCCGCCGCCTCGCCCAGAGGATCCTGTGACTGTCGTCGACCCGCGCCCCTCCGGCGCCTCCGCGCACTCCCGGTCCCTGCTGGCACGCCGGCGGGGCGGGCGCGGCCGACCCCCCCGCTTCCCGCGCGCGGCGGCCTACCTGGCGCTGACCAAGCCGCGCATCATCGAGCTGCTGCTCATCACCACGGTCCCCGTGATGGTCTTCGCCGCCGGCGGCCTGCCGCCGCTGGGGCTGGTGCTGGCCACCTTCGTCGGCGGCGCCTTCGCCGCCGGCTGCGCCAACACGCTGAACTGCTACTTCGACCGCGACATCGACGCGCTCATGAAGCGCACCGCCGGGCGCCCGCTGGTCACCGGCGAGGTCACCCCGCGCCAGGCGCTCGCCTTCGCCGCGGTGCTGGGGCTGGCCTCGGTGGGCCTGTTCGTCGCCCTCGTCAACGTGCTCTCCGCCGTGCTGGCCGTGACCGCGATCGCGCTGTACATCGTGGGCTACACCCTGCTGCTCAAGCGCCGCACCTCCCAGAACATCGTCTGGGGCGGGGTGGCCGGCTGCATGCAGGTGCTCATCGGCTGGACGGCCGTGACGGGCCGGCTGGACTGGGCCCCCTTCGTGCTCTTCGGCGTCATCTTCCTGTGGACGCCGCCGCACTACTGGCCCCTGTCGGTGCGCTACCGCGAGGACTACGCCAACGCCGGGGTGCCGATGCTGCCCGTCGTGGCGCGCCCCACGACCGTCTCGCGGCAGATCGTGGCCTACACCGTGGCGATGGTGCTGTGCTCGCTGCTGCTGGTGCCCGTGGGCGGCGCCGGGGTGCTCTACGGCGTCGCCGCCCTGCTGCTGGGCGCCGGCTTCCTGGCGCAGACGCTGCGCCTGCACGAGCGCGCGCGCCGCTTCGAGCGCGAGACGGGCGGGCGCGACGCCGGCACGGCCGAGCAGCTCAAGCGCATCAGCCCCATGGGCGTCTTCCACGGCTCCATCACGTACCTGACGCTGCTGTCCCTGGCGGTGGCCCTGGACCCGTTCCTGCGCCTGCCCTGGCCGCTCTGAGGCGCGCTGAGCCGCTCCCGAGCCTCTCGCCGAGCCCCCGTCGACCTCCCGGTCGGCGGGGGCTCGCGCGTCCCCGGCGCGCGCGCTCGACGGGAGCCCGCGGTCCGCTGCGGCCCGCCCCCGGGCCGCGCCCCGACCACCGTCACCGGCCCCGCACGGCCGCTCCGGCTCCGACTCCGGTGCCGGTCCCGGGCGCGGACCCGGCCGGGGACGCCGGCCACCCCGCGGGGGTGGCCGGCGTCCGGGGGCGGAGCGGCGCGTCAGGCCGTGGCGACCTGCGGGGCGGCCGGGGCGGGCGCGCCGGGCGCGCCGGGCACGTCCGCGCCGCGCGGCACGGTCAGGGCGCACAGCAGGCGCACCTGGAAGACGACCAGGGCGCAGGCGCCGGCCATGTGCACGGCGACGAGGACCCAGGGCAGGTCGGTGAAGTACTGGGTGTAGCCGACGACGGCCTGGGCGAGGGTGACCAGCAGCAGGTGCACCGAGGCGCGCCGGGCCAGGGCCGGGGCGGCGGTGGCCCGCAGGGCGACCACGAGGCCGACGAGCAGGCCGGTGTAGGCCATGACGAGGTCGGCGTGCAGCCAGCTGACGGACTGCGGGTCCAGGCCGAAGCGGGCCGGCTCGTCGGCGTCGCCGGAGTGCGGGCCCGAGCCGGTGACGACGGTGCCGACGACGACGACGGCGTAGAGCACCGCCGCCGACAGCCACGCGGCGCCGCGCACCTCCCGGCGCACCGCCACCCGGCGCGGGCCGGCCGGCTCCAGGCCGCGGCGCCACAGCACGGCCGAGGCGGTCACCAGCAGCACCGAGACGAGGAAGTGCGTCATGACGATGCCGGGGTGCAGGTCCAGGTGCACGGTGACGCCGCCGATGACGGCCTGGGCCAGGATGCCGCCGATGACGGCGCCGACGTACGGCAGCAGGTCGCGGCGGCGGTTGCGCCACACCACGACCAGGCAGGCGAGCGCGACGAGGCCGACGAGGCCGGTCAGGGTGCGGTTGCCGAACTCGATCCACTTGTGGAAGCCCTCCTCCTGCACCACCACGGGGGTGTAGGAGCCGGGCACGCACTCGGGCCAGGTGGGGCAGCCCAGGCCGGAGCCGGTCAGGCGCACCACGCCGCCGGTGACGACGATGAGGCTCTCGGCCAGCACGTTGAGCAGCAGCACGAGCGCCCCCCAGCGGCCCACGGGGCCGGGGAGACCGGGGACGGGCGCGGGGACGGGCGCGTGGACGGCGGCTGCGGGGGACTCGGCGGCGGGGGATTCGGGGGTCGGACCCACGGCGTGCTCACTACTCCCAGGAGAACCATCGGGCGGACGCGGCGGTCGCGGCGACCGCCCACGCGAGGAGGACGAGCAGCGGGCCGGCGGCCACCGCGTGCTCGGTCAGGGCGCTGCGCAGCGCGGTGCCCAGGGCGCCGGAGGGCAGCGCGGAGGTCAGCGCCGGCGCGGGGGAGGGCAGCACCAGCCCGCCGCCGGCCAGCAGAAGCACCCACACGAAGTTCGCCGCCGCCAGGGTGGCCTCGGCGCGCACGGTGCCGGCCAGCAGCAGCGCCAGCGCGGTGAAGGCCACCGAGCCCAGCACGAGGGCGGGCAGCGCGGCCAGCAGCCCCAGCGGGTCCGGGTCCCAGCCGCACAGCGCCGCGACCGCGCACAGCACGACCACCTGCACGGCCACCAGCAGCGCGACCGCGCCGGCCTTGCCGGCCAGCAGCCCGGTGCGCCCCAGCGGGGTGGTCGCCAGCAGCCGCAGCACGCCGTTGCGCCGGTCGAAGCCGGTGGCGATGGCCTGGCCGGTGAAGGCGGTGGAGACCACCGCCAGCGCCAGCACGCCGGCCAGCGCCAGCGCCGGGCGCGGGCCGTCGCCGAGGTCCACGGCGGTGGCGCGCACGGCCGCGACCAGCACGATGACCGGCAGCACCAGCGTCAGCAGCAGCTGCTCGCCGTTGCGCAGCGCCACCCGCGCCTCCAGCCCGGCCTGGCGGGCGGTGCGGCGCGGGAAGGGCGCCGCGCCGCCGCGCGGGGCGAGGTCCAGGGCGGGCGCGGCGGGGCGCTCGCCGCTGCGCCCGGGGGAGGCGGCCAGCTCCGCGCCGCTCACCGCAGCGTCCGGCCGGTCAGGTCGAGGAACACGTCCTCGAGGGTACGGCGGGCCGCGCCCAGCCCCTGGGGCAGCACGTCGTGGGTGGCGCACCAGGAGGTCACGGTGGCGGCGGTGCGCGGGTCGGCCGGCACGCCGGTGACCACGTAGCGGCCCGGCTCCGGCTCGGCGACCACGGCGCCGGCCGGCAGGGCGGCGGCCAGCGAGGCCGTGGGCAGGCCCGAGGGGGCCGAGAAGGTCAGCGCCGCGGCGCCGCGGGTCAGCTCCTGCGGGGAGCCGGCGGCCACGCGCCGGCCGTGGTCGACGACGACCACGTCGTCGGCCAGGCGCTCGGCCTCCTCCATCAGGTGGGTGGTCAGCACCACGGCCACCCCGGCGTCGCGCGCGGCGCGCACGACCTCCCACACCGCCAGGCGCGCCTGCGGGTCCAGCCCGGCGCTGGGCTCGTCGAGGAAGAGCAGCTCGGGGCGGCCCACGAGCGCGCACGCCAGCGCCAGGCGCTGGCGCTGCCCGCCGGACAGGCGCCGCACGCGGGTGCGGGCGAAGGCGCCCAGGCCCAGGCGCTCGGCCAGGGCGGGCACGGGCAGCGGGTCCGCGTGCAGGCCGGCGACGTGGCGCAGCACCTCCAGCGCGCCGGCACCGGTGGGCAGGCCGCCGTCCTGCAGGAGCACCCCCACGCGCGGGCGCAGCGCGGCGCCGTCGGCGGCCGGGTCCAGGCCGAGCACGCGCAGCGTGCCGGAGTCGACGCGGCGCAGGCCCTCGCAGCAGGCCACCGTGGTGGTCTTGCCCGCGCCGTTGGGGCCCAGCAGGGCGGTGACGCGCCCGCGGCGGGCGGTGAAGCTCAGCCCGTCCAGCACGGTGGTGCCGCCGAACGCCTTGCGCAGCTCGCGCGCCTCCACCGCCAGGTCCGGGTCGGCGGCGCGGTCCGGCACGCGGGCGGAGGGGGAGGGGGCGGCCACGGGGCACGATTCTACGAGCCCCGGTAGTAGCCGCCGCTCCCGCGAGGACGTGTCCCGGCTCACCCCCCGGCGCCGGGACCCCGGGTGGGGCGCGCGGGGCGAATTAGGTAACATGGACGTTGTGGAAATGGTGAGGCTCACCTCACCCCGGGCGACGCGCACCGGGGGTGCGCCCAGCGCTGCCGACCTGCGCACCCGCACCCGCGTGCACGCCGCGGTCGCCGAGCTCGGCCCCGTCAGCGCCGCCCGCGTCGCCGAGGTGCTGGGGCTGACCGGCCCCGCCGTGCGCCGCCACCTGGACGCCATGGTCGCCGCCGGCGACCTGGAGACCCGCGAGCCCAGCCCGGCGCGCCGGCGCGGCAGGGGCCGCCCGGCGCGCGAGTTCGTCGTCTCCAGCGCCGGCCACGACGCGATGGTCTCCGGCTACGACGAGATGGCCGTGGCCGCCCTGGCCCACCTGGCCGAGGTCGGCGGGCCCGGCGCGGTGGCCGGCTTCGCCGAGCGGCGCTTCGCCGCGCTGGGCGAGCGCCTGGCCGCCGCGGTGGACCCCGCGGCCCCGCTGCCCGAGCGGGTCCGGGACCTCGCCGCGGCGCTGACCGCGCAGGGCCACTCCGCCTCCGCGCGCCCCGTCGGGCGCGGAACAGCGGCCGAGGGGACGCAGTTGTGCCAGGGGCACTGCCCCGTGCGCCGCGTCGCCGAGGCCCACCCCGAGCTGTGCGAGGCCGAGCGGCGCGCCTTCGAGCGCGTGCTGGGCGCGCGCGTGCAGCGCCTGGCCACGCTGGCCCACGGCGAGCACGTGTGCACCAGCTACGTGCCGCACGAGGCGGCCGGGCCCCCGGCCGCGCCGCGCGAGCGGCCGCCCGGGCAGAGCGACCAGCGCACCGACCAGCGCACCGACCAGCGCACCGACCAGCGCACCGACCAGCGCACCGACCAGCAGACCGACCAGCAGGACCACCTCGCCGCCCCCGCCGCGGGGATCCGGACGCCGACGGAAGGACGACGACCGTGACCGACACCGTGTCCGACACCACCCCCGACACCCTGGCCGGGCCGCCCGAGCTCGAGGGCCTGGGCAAGTACCGCTACGGCTGGGCGGACCCCGACAGCGCCGGCTCGAGCGCGCGCCGCGGGCTCTCCGAGGAGGTCGTGCGCGACATCTCGGCGAAGAAGTCCGAGCCGGAGTGGATGCTGCAGCTGCGCCTGAAGGCGCTGAAGCTCTTCGACCGCAAGCCCATGCCGAACTGGGGCTCGGACCTGACCGGCATCGACTTCCAGAACATCAAGTACTTCGTGCGCTCCACGGAGAAGCAGGCCACCAGCTGGGACGAGCTGCCGGCCGACATCAAGAACACCTACGACCGCCTGGGCATCCCGGAGGCGGAGAAGCAGCGCCTGATCGCCGGCGTGGCCGCGCAGTACGAGTCCGAGGTCGTCTACCACCAGATCCGCGAGGACCTGGAGGAGAAGGGCGTCGTCTTCGTCGACACCGACACCGGCCTGCGCGAGCACGAAGAGCTCTTCAAGGAGTACTTCGGCTCCGTCATCCCCGTCGGCGACAACAAGTTCGCCTCGCTGAACACCGCGGTGTGGTCGGGCGGCTCGTTCATCTACGTGCCCCCGGGCGTCCACGTGGACATCCCGCTGCAGGCCTACTTCCGGATCAACACCGAGAACATGGGCCAGTTCGAGCGCACGCTGATCATCGCGGACGAGGGCTCGTACGTGCACTACGTCGAGGGCTGCACCGCGCCGATCTACCAGTCCGACTCGCTGCACTCGGCGGTCGTGGAGATCGTCGTGAAGAAGAACGCCCGCGTGCGGTACACGACCATCCAGAACTGGTCCAACAACGTCTACAACCTGGTGACCAAGCGCGCCACGGCCGCCGAGGGCGCCACCATGGAGTGGATCGACGGCAACATCGGCTCCAAGGTGACGATGAAGTACCCGGCGGTCTACCTCATGGGCGAGCACGCCAAGGGCGAGACGCTCTCGATCGCCATGGCCGGCGAGGGCCAGCACCAGGACGCCGGCGCGAAGATGGTCCACGCCGCCCCGCACACCGCCAGCTCGATCGTCTCCAAGTCGATCGCGCGCGGCGGCGGGCGCACCTCCTACCGCGGCCTGATCCAGGTCCTGGAGGGCGCGCACCACTCCGCCTCCACCGTGCGCTGCGACGCGCTGCTGGTGGACACGATCTCCCGCTCGGACACCTACCCCTACAACGACATCCGCGAGGACGACGTCGTCATGGGGCACGAGGCGACCGTCTCGAAGGTGAGCGACGACCAGCTCTTCTACCTCATGAGCCGCGGCATGGCCGAGGACGAGGCGATGGCCATGATCGTGCGTGGTTTCATCGAGCCCGTCGCGCGCGAGCTGCCCATGGAGTACGCGCTGGAGCTGAACCGCCTGATCGAGCTGCAGATGGAAGGGGCCGTCGGCTGATGACCGCCGTCGACGAGACGACCACCGGTCCGGGGAGCGATCCCACGACCACCACGCCGGCGAACACCGCGCGGGCGCACAGCCACGGCGGCGGGATCGTGCCCGACGCCAGCCGCGCCGAGCGCGTGACGTCCTTCGACGTCGCCGACTTCACCGTGCCCACCGGGCGCGAGGAGGAGTGGAAGTTCTCGCCGCTGCGCGAGTTCGCCCCCCTCTTCGAGGCCGGGCCCGGCGCGGGCGCCGGGGGCGCCGGGGTCGCCGAGGTCCAGGTCAGCGCGCCGGACGTCGTGGTGCACCGCACCGGCACCCCGGCCGAGGTCGGCGCCGGCACGGCGTTCACCCCCGGCGACCGCGCCGCGGCCGCCGGCTGGGCCACCACCGGCGAGGCCCACCTGGTCTCCGTGCCCGCCGAGGCGGAGCTGGACGCACCCGTGCTGGTCGGCGTGCGCGGCACGGCCGGCACCACGACCTCCGGGCACGTGGTCGTCGAGGCCGGCCACCACGCCAGGGCGCTGGTCGTGCTCAGCCACACCGGCTCCGGCGCCCACCGCGGCGGCGTGGAGGTGCGCGCCGGCGACGGCGCGGACCTGACGGTGGTCAGCCTGCAGGAGTGGGACGGCGACGCCGTGCACGTCGGCCAGCACGACGTGCTCGTCGGGCGCGACGCGACCGTGCGCCACATCGCCGTCAGCCTCGGCGGCAAGGCGGTGCGCGTGTCCACCAACGTGCGCTACGCCGGCCCCGGCGGCGACGCGCAGGCGCTGGGCGTGTACTTCGCCGACGCCGGCCAGCACCTCGAGCACCGCCTGTTCGTCGACCACGAGGCCACGAACTGCAAGAGCTACGTGGAGTACAAGGGCGCCCTGCAGGGCGAGGCCGCGCACGCGGTGTGGATCGGCGACGTGCTCATCCGCGCCGCCGCCGAGGGCACCGAGACGTACGAGCTCAACCGCAACCTCGTCCTCACCGACGGCGCGCGCGCCGACTCCGTGCCCAACCTGGAGATCGAGACCGGCGAGATCGTCGGCGCCGGCCACGCCTCGGCCACCGGCCGCTTCGACGACGAGCAGCTCTTCTACCTGCAGGCCCGCGGCATCCCCGAGGAGGAGGCCCGCCGCCTGGTCGTGCGCGGCTTCTTCGCGAGCATCGTCGAGCGCATCGGGGTGCCGGAGATCTCCGAGCGCCTCATGACCACCATCGAGACCGAGCTCGCCGCGACCCCGCCGGCCGGCACGAGCAGCACCGAGGAGAACTGATGCCCACCCTGGAGATCCGCGACCTGCACGTCACGGTCGACGAGGCCGACGGCGGCACCAAGGAGATCCTCCGCGGTGTCGACCTGACCCTGAAGTCGGGCGAGGTGCACGCGGTCATGGGCCCGAACGGGTCCGGCAAGTCCACCCTGGCGTACTCCATCGCCGGGCACCCCAAGTACACCGTCACGGGCGGCTCCATCACGCTGGACGGCGAGGACGTGCTGGCCATGAGCGTGGACGAGCGCGCCCGCGCCGGGCTGTTCCTGGCCATGCAGTACCCCGTCGAGGTCCCCGGCGTGACGGTGTCGAACTTCCTGCGCACCGCCAAGACCGCGATCGACGGCGAGGCGCCGAAGCTGCGCACCTGGGTCAAGGACGTCAAGCAGGCGATGGACGACCTGAAGATGGACCCCACCTTCGCCGAGCGCAACGTCAACGAGCACTTCTCCGGCGGTGAGAAGAAGCGCCACGAGATCCTGCAGATGGAGCTGCTGAAGCCGAAGTTCGCCGTCCTCGACGAGACCGACTCCGGCCTCGACGTCGACGCGCTGCGCATCGTCTCCGAGGGCGTCAACCGCGCCCTGGCCAGGACCGCGCCCGGCGTGCTGCTCATCACGCACTACACGCGGATCCTGCGCTACATCGAGCCGCACTTCGTGCACGTCTTCGTCGACGGCCGCGTCGCCGAGCAGGGCGGCCCGGAGCTGGCCCACTCCCTCGAGGAGAGCGGCTACGACCGCTTCCTCACCCGCGCCTGAGACCGGGAGGTCCTCGTGAGCGACACCACCGAGATCACCGAGAGCGCCGCCCCCGCGCAGCCCACCGCCGCGACCGGCCCCGTCCCGGCCGCGCTGGAGGAGGTCGAGGAGGCCCTCAAGGACGTCGTCGACCCCGAGCTGGGCATCAACGTCGTCGACCTGGGCCTGATCTACGGGCTGACCGTCTCCGACGACAACGTCGCCACCATCGACATGACGCTGACCAGCGCGGCGTGCCCGCTGACCGACGTCATCGAGGAGCAGACCGAGCAGGCGCTGACCGACGTCGTCGCCGGGCACCGCATCAACTGGGTGTGGATGCCGCCGTGGGGCCCGGAGAAGATCACCGACGAGGGCCGCGAGCAGCTGCGCGCCCTCGGCTTCAACGTCTGAGCAGCCCACCCGGTCCACGCGACCGGGCGCGCCCCGCGGGGCCGGTCACCGCGGTCCGGGTGACCGGCCCCGCGGCGCGTCCGGGTGATCGCCCCGGGCGCCGTCCGCGTCGTCGTCCGGGTCGTCGTCCGGGTCGTCGTCCGGGTCGTCCAGGCCGGCGTCCAGGCCGCGCGCGGCCAGGGCCTCGGCCAGGGCCTCCGCGTGCGCGACGGCGCGCACCGCCGTGGGCACCAGCACCGCGCGCAGGTCGCGCTCCAGACCGCGTGCGGCCGCCGCGGCCCGCGACTGCCCCAGCAGGCCCACCACGACGGGGATGCTCTGCACCGCCAGGGTCAGCAGCAGCGCCACCCGCCCGGGGTCCACACCGACCCGGCGCAGCGGCCCCAGGCCGGTCACCACCGCGTCCAGGACCGCCGCCACCGGCGTCGTGGCGGTCACCGTGGCCGCCGCCCACACGCAGGCGACGACCGCGGCCAGGACCACCACGGCGCGCAGCGGACCCTCCAGCCACCACTGCACCGCGCCCAGCGCGAGCAGGACCCACGCCGTGCGGCGCAGCTGGGTCAGCAGGAGCCCGGCGCCCAGCCCGCAGGCCACCGCCACCGCGGCCACGGCCGCCACCAGGACCAGCAGCACCGGTGCGGCCACCGCCGCGGGCGCGAGCGAGCGCACCAGCCCGGCCACCAGCGCGGTGGCGCCCAGACCGGCCAGCTTGGCGCCGGCGCCCGCGCGGTGCAGCGGCGAGCGACCGGGCACGTAGCGGCCCAGCAGCGGCGGCTCGACGTCCAGCCCGCGCCGGCGCGCCCGCCGCCGCGGGTGCGCCGCCCGGCCGGTGCCCTCCAGGCGGGCCGCGCGCAGCGCGCTCACGCCGCCGCCGCGTAGGCGGCCACGACCTCGTCGGCCGGACCGTCGGCCACCACGCGACCCTCCTCCAGCCACAGCGCCCGCCGCGTCCGACGCGCCAGGTCCAGGTCGTGGGTGGCCACGACGAGCTGCGCGGCGCAGGACAGCAGCAGGTCCGCCACGCGCCGGGAGGTGCGCAGGTCCAGCAGCGTCGTGGGCTCGTCGCAGGCCAGCACCGCCGGGGCGGTGGCCAGGACCGCCGTCAGCGCCAGCAGCTGGCGCTGGCCCGAGGACAGCTCGCGCACCCCGGCGTCGGCGAGGTCGCCCAGCCCCTGGGCCCGCAGCAGCTCCAGGGCGCGCCCGCGCCGCCGGGCGCGCGGGACGCCGGTGCGCCGCAGCGACAGCGCCACGTCCTCGGCGGGGGTGGGCATGACGAGCTGCGCGTCGGGGTCGGGGAAGACGAAGCCGACGTGGCGGCGCACGCGGGCCAGGTCCTCCTCGGTGTCCATGCCGTCGACGCTGACCGCGCCCTCCGAGGGCAGCACCAGGCCGTTGAGCAGGCGCAGCAGGGTGGACTTGCCCGAGCCGTTGGGGCCCACGAGCGCCACCGACGGCTCGCCCAGCTCCAGGTGCACCGGGTGCAGCACCACGCGCTCGCCCGCGCGCACCCCTGCGCCGGCCAGCCGGATCACGCGGGCGCGCGCGGGGGCCGCGGGCGTCGCGGCGCGCGCCTCACGCCTTCGCGTGCAGCCGCGGGAACGCCCGCAGCACCGGAGCGGCCACCACGACGGTGAGCAGCACCTTGAGCAGGTCCCCGGGCAGGAAGGGCAGGCAGGCGCGCAGCGCCGTGCCCCAGTCGAGACCGCCGTTGAGGACCATGCCGGGGACGCCACCGGCGTAGACGACGACGATCCCGCCGACCAGGCAGCCGGCGACCAGGCCCGGGACCTCCCAGCGGCGGCCGGCGCGCGCCGCCGGGCGCACCAGCGCGCCGGTGACCGCGGCGGCCAGCGGGTAGCTGAGCAGGAAGCCGGCGCTGGCCCCGGCCAGCACGCCCAGCCCGCTGCCGCCCTGCGCGAAGACCGGCAGCCCGGCGAAGCCCAGCAGCAGGTACACCGCCGCGGCCGCCGCACCGCGCCAGGGGCCCAGCACGGCGCCGCACAGCATGACGCCCAGCGTCTGCAGCGTGATGGGGACCGCGAGCACGCCCACGGGCACGGCGCCGGCGACGGCCAGGGCGCACAGCACCGCGGCGAAGACCGCGACGAGGGCGGTGCCGGTGGCGGCGTTGACCGGGCGGCGCACGCCGGTGCTGCGGGTGCGCGCGGGCGCGGGGGTGGCCGGCTGGGGTGCGGAGGGGACCATGCCCGGGACGCTAGCCGACCGCGGCGAGCGCCGCGGGACCCTCGAGGAGCCCGCCGCCGCGATCGGCAGGGTCCTGACACCGGGCGCGCGCCGCGTACGATCGAGGGGTCCCCGTCCCACCTCATCGCTGCGAGCTGCCCACGTGATCGTCGCCACCGACATCGAGCTTCGCGCGGGGGCACGGCTCCTCATGGAGGGCGTGACCTTCCGCGTCGCCGCCGGCGACCGCATCGGCCTCGTCGGCCGCAACGGCGCCGGCAAGACCACCCTGACGAAGGTCCTCGCCGGCGAGGCGCAGCCCGCGGCCGGCTCCGTGACCCGTTCCGGGGAGATCGGCTACCTGCCGCAGGACCCGCGCGCCGGCGACCCGGAGATGCTCGCGCGCGACCGCATCCTCTCCGCCCGCGGGCTGGACGAGGTCGTCGCGCGCCTGCGCCGCGCCGAGCAGGAGATGGCCAGCGAGGACGCGAAGGTGCGCGACCGCGCCATGGACCGCTACGCCAAGCTCGACGCCCGCTTCGTGGCCATGGGCGGCTACACCGCCGAGAGCGAGGCCGCGCGCATCTGCGCGAACCTGAACCTGCCCGAGCGCATCCTCGAGCAGCCGCTGAAGACCCTCTCGGGCGGTCAGCGCCGCCGCGTGGAGCTGGCCCGCATCCTCTTCTCGGCCAGCGAGACGCTGCTGCTGGACGAGCCCACCAACCACCTCGACGCCGACTCCATCGCCTGGCTGCGCGAGCACCTGAAGGGCTACGGCGGCGGCCTGATCGTCATCAGCCACGACGTCGAGCTGCTCGAGGTGGTCGTCAACCGCGTCTTCCACCTGGACGCCAACCGCGCCACGATCGACCTGTACAACGTGGGCTGGAAGAACTACCTCAAGCAGCGCGAGACGGACGAGAAGCGCCGCCAGCGCGAGCGCGCCAACGCCGAGAAGAAGGCCGGCGCGCTCATGGCGCAGGCCGACAAGATGCGCGCCAAGGCGACCAAGGCGGTGGCGGCGCAGAACATGGCCAAGCGCGCCGAGCGGCTGGTCAGCGGCCTGGAGGACGTCCGGGTGCAGGACAAGGTCGCCAAGCTGCGCTTCCCCAAGCCCGCGCCCTCGGGCCGCACCCCGCTGACGGCCCGCGGGCTGTCGAAGTCGTACGGCTCGCTGGAGATCTTCACCAGCGTGGACCTGGCCATCGACCGCGGCAGCCGGGTGGTGGTCCTGGGCCTGAACGGCGCGGGCAAGACGACGCTGCTGCGCATGCTCGGCGGCGTCGAGGCGCCCGACTCCGGCGAGATCGTGCCCGGGCACGGGCTGAAGATCGGCTACTATGCCCAGGAGCACGAGACGCTGGACGTGGAGCGCACCGTGCTGGAGAACATGCGCTCGGCCTCCCCGGACCTGGACGACACCCGGGTGCGCACCGTGCTGGGCTCCTTCCTCTTCTCCGGCGACGACGTCGACAAGCCCGCCGGCGTCCTGTCCGGCGGGGAGAAGACGCGCCTGGCGCTGGCCACCCTGGTCGTCTCCAGCGCCAACGTGCTGCTGCTGGACGAGCCGACGAACAACCTCGACCCGGCCAGCCGCGCGGAGATCCTCGACGCGCTGCGCCACTACGAGGGCGCCGTGGTGCTCGTCACCCACGACGAGGGCGCGGTGGAGGCCCTGGAGCCCGAGCGCGTCGTGCTGCTGCCCGACGGCGTGGAGGACCTGTGGAACGCGTCCTACGCGGAGCTGGTCTCGCTGGCCTGAGGCCCCGCCGCGCCCCGCGCCCGGCGGGCGCGCACCTGACGCGTCGGCCCGTTCGAGTGGCCGATCCCGCCACGGGTGGTGACCATGGTGGGGGATCGGCGACGACGTGGAGGAGGTCGGGGTGGCCGAGACGGTCAAGCGGGGGTCCCGGTTGAACGGGACGGAACGCGCGCAGCTCGCCGAAGAGCTGTCCAAGGGGTACGCGGAGGGCAAGAGCATCCGCGCCCTCGCCGAGGAGGCGGGTCGCTCCTACGGCTTCGTGCACCGCCTGCTCAGCGAGAGCGAGGTGTCGCTGCGCAGCAGGGGCGGGGCGACCCGCGGCCGCGCCAAGCGGCAGCCCGAGCAGCAGGCCGAGCAGCAGGCCAGCTGAGGACGCACGGGTCCGCGCCGGGGCGGGCGGGCAGGTGCGGGGGCCGGCTGCTCACAGCGAGCGGTCGGCCCCTCCGTCGACCGTCAGCGACGCGCCGGTGACGTAGGACGCGGCGGGCGAGAGCAGGAAGACCGCCGCGCGGGCGAACTCGTCCGGCAGCCCGGCACGGCGCAGCGGCACGGCGTCCAGGTCGTCCTCCTCCGCACCGGTGCGCTCCTCCAGCTCCAGCGGCGGGTCGGACTCGACGTGCCCCACCAGCACGTTGTTGATGCGGATGCCGCGCGGGCCGACCTCGTCGGCCAGCGCCTTGGCGGCCATGGCCAGCCCGGGGCGCAGGCCGTTGGCGACGCCGGCCTCGGGCGCGGGGCTGCGCACGGTGCTCGAGAGCAGCAGCACCACGGAGGCGCCCTCGCCGGTGGCCGCCCGCGCCACCGAGCGCGCCAGGCGCAGCGGGCCCAGCATGCTCGCCTCGAACGCCTCGCGCCACGAGGCGTCGCTGGCCTCGAGCACCGACGAGCTCGGCGCGGTGCCGCACGAGACGACGGCGCCGTCCAGGCGCCCGAAGCGCGCGTTGGCCGCGGCCACCAGGCGCGTCTCGGTGCCCGGCTCGGCCACGTCCCCGGGCACGAGCAGCATGCGGTCCGGGTCGCCGATGCCGCCGGCCACGGCCTTGAGCTCGTCGCCGTCGACGGCGGAGAGCACCAGGCGGGCCCCCTCGTCGGCCAGCGACCGCGCGCACGCCAGCCCCAGGCCGGTCGAGGCACCGGAGACGATGTAGACGCGATCGCTCAGTCCGAGGTCCATGACCACCATTGTTGCGCAGAGTGGCGGGTGTTAAACACAGCATCACCACGCGGCGCGCCCCGGTGCCCGGCGGGTCAGCGTCCCGGCGGCACCCGCTGCGCACCGCCGGCGTCGAGCTGGGAGTCCTCGGCCTCCTCGTCGCTGCCGGGGCGCACCGCGCGCACCCGGCGCGCCGGACGCGCCGCGCCGCGGCGCGGGCGCGCGGGCGCGGCACCGCCGGCGGGCCCCGGCGCGCCGGGCTCGCGCGCGCCGGCCCCGGCCCCGCCGGACCCGTCCGAGCCGGACCCGTCCGCGTCGGGCACGGCGGGCGGGCCCGCCGCCGCGACCGGCGCCAGGGCGCGCGCCTGCAGCTCGCGGCGCCCGGCGACCACCCACACCACCAGCGAGGTCAGGGCGAAGCCGTACCACTGCACCGTGTACCCCAGGTGCGGGCCCTCGTCGACCTCCGGGCGCACGGCGCTCGCGGGGGCGACGGCCGGGGCGGGCTCCTCGGCCTCCAGCACGGCGTAGCCCGCGCGCAGCGCGGGCGCCCCGGCCGCGGCGGTGACCTCGCCGACGGGGCCCGCGGCGATGGAGGCGACCTGGCCGGCGGGCACGTCGGCGCGCCGCGGGGCCTCCCAGGGGCGCACGCGCGCGGTCACGCCCACCACGCCGGCCGGCGGGGCCGGCACCGCGTCGGGCACGCGCGTGGAGGACCCGGCGGGCACCCAGCCGCGGTCGACGAGCAGCGCCGTGCCGTCGCCCAGCACCAGCGGGACGAGCACGAGGTAGCCGCTGGCGCCCTCGCGCAGGCGGTTGCGCACCAGCACGGTGGCGTCGGCGGCGTAGGTGCCGCTGACGCGCACCGGGGTCCACGCGTCGGCGGCGTCCAGCCCGCCGGCCGACGCGGGCAGCACCGCGTCCAGGGGCACGGGAGCGGCGTCGTAGTTGCCCACGAGCGGGCCGTTGGCGGCCAGGCGGTCCTGGCGGCGGTGCCACTGCCACTGCCCCAGCAGCACGCACACCACGGCCACGGCCACGGCCAGGGCCAGCCCGCGGCGCCAGCCCGGCTCGCGCAGCAGCCCCAGCACCGCGCGCGCCCCGGCCGGCGGGGCCCCGGGGGAGCCGGCGGGGGCCGGGTCGCCGGAGGTGGAGCCGCCCGCGCCCGAGGGGGTGCCGGCGGGGGCGGGGGTCGAGCCGGGGGTCACGACGGCAGGGCGTCCACCCCGACGACCTCGCGCAGGAAGCCGCGCGCGCCGAGGAACTGCGCGAGCTGCTCGCGGTGCCGCCCGCACGCCAGCCACGTCTTGCGGCGCTCGGGCGTGTGCAGGCTGGGGTTGTTCCACATCAGGCCGAAGTCGGCGTGGGCGGTGCAGCCGCGGGCGCTGCACACGAGGTCGGACGGCGGTTCGTGCCCCGGTTCCCCGCGGGCGCCCAGGACGTGCGGCGCAGCGGGGACGGCTGGAGTGTCCACCGCCCCAGTCTCGCACCGCCGCGCCCGCACGGCGACGGCCGCGGGCGGCGCGGCGGGCACCGGCGCGCGGCGCGCCGGCGGCGCGGCGGTGCTCACGAGGCGCGACCGGTCCAGCGGCCCTGCTCCCCGGGGGTGTCCGCGCGGTGCGCGCCGGTGGTGCCGGGGCGCGGTGTGCCGGGGGCGCCGGTGCCCCCGGGGCGGGAGCTGGTGCCCTCCCCGGTGCCCGCCCCCGTGCCCTCGCCGGGGGAGTGCACCGTGGTGATGCGCGCCTCCAGCGCCGGCAGCTCGCGCACGGGCACCTCGGGCACCGTCAGGGACGACGGCGGCGGGCCCTTGGACTCGCGGCCGGCGTTGGCCAGCACGACGGCCACGTACGGCAGCACGATCGCCCCGACCACGAACAGCCAGCGCGTCCAGTGGTCGACCAGGACGAAGAGCAGGAAGCAGGCGGTGCGCACGAGCATCGAGACGACGTACTTGCGGTAGCGCACGCCGAGGTCGTCGGTGAGCGCGGTGGGCGCCGAGGTGATGCGGTAGACGCCGGGGGGCTCCGGGCGGGCGGTGCGCCCCTCGGAGGGGGTGGGGTGCGCAGGCACGTCGTCCACCGTAAGCCCGCCCTGCGACACCCGCGCCCGCTGCGGGGGCCCTCGTGACGAGGACCACGTCTCGGCCGCGGGGGCGCGCGCACGGTGCGTGCTCGACGGTGCTCGACGGTGCTCGACGGGTGCGGGTCGGGTGCGCACGGGGCCGATGCGTTAGCTTTCCTCCCCGTGCCCGACGCTGCCGACGCCCCCGCTCCCGACGCCCCCGCCCGCGCGCCGCAGCCCGGCGCCGGGCGCACGCCGCGCAGCGTGCTGGTCACCGGCGGCAACCGCGGCATCGGGCTGGCCGTGGCGCGCGCCTTCGCCGCGCTCGGCGACCGCGTGGCCGTCACCCACCGCTCCGGCGAGGCGCCCGAGGGCCTGCTGGGCGTGCGCGCCGACGTCACCGACGGCGCCTCCCTGGACGCCGCCTTCGCGCAGGTGGAGGCCGCCCACGGGCCCGTGGAGGTGCTCGTGGCCAACGCCGGCGTCACCCGCGACCAGCTCCTGATGCGCATGGCCGACGAGGACTTCGACGCCGTGCTGGACACCAACCTCGCCGGCGCCTGGCGCTGCGCGCGCCGGGCGGTGCGCGGCATGGTGCGCGCCAAGCGCGGGCGCATCGTGTTCGTCTCCAGCGTCGTGGGCCTGTACGGCTCGCCCGGGCAGTCCAACTACGCGGCCAGCAAGGCCGGCATGGTCGGCCTGGCGCGCTCGGTGGCCCGCGAGCTGGGCGGGCGCGGCATCACCGCCAACGTCGTCGCGCCGGGCTTCATCGACACGGACATGACCCGCGCGCTGCCCGAGGACGCGCGCGCCGAGTACGAGGGCCGCATCCCCGCGGGCCGCTTCGGCGACGTCGACGACGTCGCGCGGGCCGTGCTCTTCCTCGCCGACGCCGGCTACGTCAACGGCGCGGTGCTGCCCGTCGACGGCGGCCTCGGCATGGGCCACTGACACCGAGCTGAGGACTGAGAGGAACCCCATGGGTCTGCTGGACGGCAAGCGGCTGCTGGTCACCGGAGTGCTGACCGACCGCTCGATCGCGTTCGCGGTCGCGCGCGTGGCGCAGGAGGAGGGCGCGCAGGTCGTGCTGTCCTCCTTCGGGCGCCAGATGAAGATCACGTCCACGATCGCCAAGCGGCTGCCGCAGCCGGCGCCGGTGGTGGAGCTGGACGTGACCAGCGAGGAGGACCTCGCCGCGCTGCCCGCCCGGGTGGGCGAGCACGTCGACGGCCTGGACGGGGTGCTGCACTCCATCGGCTTCGCGCCCAAGGACGCCATGGGCGGCAACTTCCTGAACACCGAGTGGTCCAGCGTGGCCACCGCCGTGCAGGTCTCGGCGTACTCGCTGAAGTCGCTGGCCGTGGCCGCGCTGCCGCTGATGGCGCACGGCGGCTCGGTCGTGGGCCTGACCTTCGACGCGCGCGTAGCCTGGCCGGTCTACGACTGGATGGGCGTGGCCAAGGCCGCCTTCGAGTCCACCGCGCGCTACCTCGCGCGCGACCTGGGCCCGAGGGGCGTGCGCGTCAACGTGGTCTCCGCCGGCCCGCTGCGCACCACCGCGGCCACCTCCATCCCCGGTTTCGAGACCCTCGAGGGCACCTGGGGCGAGCGCAGCCCGCTGGGCTGGGACGTCACCGACACCGAGCCGCCGGCGCGCGCGGCCCTGGCGCTGATGTCCGACTGGTTCCCCGCCACCACCGGCGAGATGGTCCACGTCGACGGCGGCTTCCACGCGATGGGGTCCTGAGGCGCCGTGAGCGGCGAGCCCCCGGCCCCGGGCGGGCCCCGGCCCCCCGGTGAGCGCCCGCCCTCGGGCGGGCGCGGCCTGCTGGTCGTGGGCGGGGCGATGGTCGTGGTGGTGCTGGTGCTGGCGGCGCTGGCCACCTGGGCCAGCCGCGCCGGCTGAGCCGCCCCGGCTGACCCGCCCCGGTTGACCCGCCCCCCCGGGACGGCCCGCCCCGGACGCCCCGGACGCCCCGCCGCCGGGTGGCCGCGCTCAGCGGCCGCCCGGGCCGGCGGCCAGCGCCTCGCCCGCCAGCGCCTCGTCGGCCAGGTCGGCGTCCTCGACGTCCTCGCGGGTGATGCCCAGCAGCGGCAGCACCGCGTCCAGGTAGGGCACGTTGAGCGCGGCGTCGGCCTGCTCGCGCACCACCGGCTTGGCGTTGAAGGCGATGCCCAGGCCGGCGGCGCCGATCATGTCCAGGTCGTTGGCGCCGTCGCCGATGGCCACGGTGCGGTGCAGCGGCAGGCCCTCGGCGGCGGCGAACTCGCGCAGCGCCGCGGCCTTGGCCGCCCGGTCCACCACCGGGCCCAGCAGGCGGCCGGTGAAGCGCCCGTGCACCACCTGCAGGCGGTTGGCGCGCACGTGCGCGATGCCCAGCTCCGCGGCCAGCGGGCCGACGACCTCCAGGAACCCGCCGGAGACCAGCGCCAGGGTGGAGCCCAGGCGGTGCAGGGTGCGGCACAGCGTGCGCGCGCCCGGGGTGAGCACCACCGCCTCGCGCACCCGCTCCACCACGGACACGTCCAGCCCCTCCAGGCACGCCACGCGCTGGCGCAGGGAGGCGCCGAAGTCGATCTCCCCGCGCATGGCGCGCTCGGTGACCGCGGCCACCTCCGCCTCGCGCCCGGCGTGCGCGGCCAGCAGCTCGATGACCTCCTGGCGGATGAGGGTGGAGTCCACGTCCATGACCACCAGGCGCCGGCCCAGGCGGGCCAGCCCGCCGGGGGAGACGGCCGCGTCCAGCCCGTGCCGGCCGGCCTCGGCGGCCAGCGCCCGGCGCAGGTCCAGGACCTCCGCGGCGGTGGCGTCCACCGAGACGTCGAACTCCACGCTGGTCACCGGCGTGGACGACATCCGCCGCACCCGGTCCACGTTGGCCCCGCGCTCGGCGAGCACCGCGGTGGTGCGCGCCAGTGCCGCCGGGCGCAGCGGGGCGCCCAGCAGCGTCACGTGCAGCCGGCGCGGGCGCGCGGCCGGGGCCGCCGCCACCTGCGCGGTGCAGGTCACCCCCAGCCCGTGCCGCTCGCCCCAGCCGTCGAGCGCCGCGCTGACCGCTGCCGGCTCGGCGGTGCCCACGAGCACCGCCAGGGTCAGCACCCCGCCGACGACGACCTGCTCGACGTCGAGGACCTCCGCGTCGGTGCCGGCCAGCGCCGTGAACAGCGCCGAGGTCACCCCGGGGCGGTCGGTGCCGGTGACGGTGACCAGCAGCGCGGGCGCGTCGCCCGGGGGCGCGGCGCCCGGGGGGTTCGCGGGGGTCTCGGGCACGCGCCGCAGGCTACCGGCCCGCGCCCGGGGCCCGGCGGGGAGCACCGGGCCCCGGGCGGGCCCCGCCGGCCTCAGGCGCCGCGCGCGGCGTTCTTCTCGTCGCGCCAGGCCACCCAGTCCGCCAGCGGCGCCAGGTCGAAGTCGGGCCCGCCCACGCCGATCGTGAACAGCCGGGTGCCCACCGCGTGCAGCGCCTCGCCCTTGTCGGCGGGGCTGTCTCCGGCGTCCACGCCCGCCGAGCGCTCGATCGCGCCGGGGTCGCGGCCCAGGTCGGCGCAGTGCGCGTCGAGGACCTCGTGCTTGCGCGCGATGGTCTCCACGTCGCCGAAGCCGTGCCAGATGTCCGCGTGCCGCGCCACGATGCGCAGCGTCTTGCGCTCGCCGCCGCCGCCGATGAGCACCGGCACGTGCCGGGTGGGGGCGGGGTTGAGCCGGGCCAGGCGCGCCTCGATGCGCGGCAGGTCCTCGGCGAGCCTGTCCAGCCGCCCGCCGGCGGTGCCGAACTCGTAGCCGTACTCGGCGTAGTCCTTCTCGAACCAGCCCGAGCCGATGCCCAGGATCAGCCGGCCGGTGCCGGTGTCGTGCGCGGAGACGTGGTCGACCGTGCGGGCCATGTCGGCCAGCAGCTCGGGGTTGCGGTAGCTGTTGCAGGTCACCAGCGCACCGATCTCGATGGTGCTGGTGGCCTCGGCCCAGGCGGCCAGCACCGTCCAGCACTCGAAGTGCAGCCCGTCCGGGTCGCCGTACAGCGGGTAGAAGTGGTCCCAGTTGAAGGCCACGTCCAGCCCCACCTCCTCCGCGCGCGCCGCGGCGGCGCGGATCGCGGGGTAGGGGGCGTGCTGCGGCTGGAGCTGGACGCCGATGCGCACCGGACGGTCGCCGGCGGGTGCGGGGGAGGTCATGCACGGATGCTGCCGCACCTCCCGCGCTCGCGGGAGGTGCGGCGCGCCGGGTCAGGTGGGGATGGTCTGGCCCTTGCCGACCACGGTGATGCCCGAGTCGGTCACGGTGAAGCCGCGGGCGCGGTCCTCCTCGGCGTCCACGCCCACGCGCGCGTCGTCGGGGACCACGACGTTCTTGTCGAGGATGGCGCGCTGCACCACCGAGTGCCGGCCCACCTGCACCCCGTCCATGAGGACGGACTCGCTCACGTGCGCCCAGGAGTCCAGCCGCACCCGCGGGGAGACGACCGACTTCTCCACCAGCGCGCCGGAGACGACGGTGCCGGCGGAGATGATGGAGTTCACCGCGTGCCCGTAGGTGCCCTGCCAGCCGTGCACAAACTTCGCCGGCGGGTAGAAGTCCTGCGCGGCGATGATGGGCCACTCGTAGTTGTAGAGGTTGAAGACGGGCAGCACCGAGATGAGGTCCATCTGCGCCTCGAAGTAGGCGTCGATGGTGCCCACGTCGCGCCAGTAGGCGCGGTCGCGGTCGGTGGCCCCTGGGACCTCGTTGTCCTTGAAGTCGTACACCGACGCCAGGCCGCGCCCGACGAAGTCGGGCACGATGTCGCCGCCCATGTCGTGCTTGGAGTCCTCCTCGTCCGCGTCGCGGGTGACCGCGTCGACGAGGGCGTCGGCGTCGAAGACGTAGTTGCCCATCGAGGCCAGGACCTCGTGCGGGGAGTCGGGCAGGCCCTGCGGGTGCTTGGGCTTCTCGAGGAACTGCGCGATGCGGGTGCTGCCCGGCTCGGTCTGGATGACGCCGAACTGGTCGGCCAGCGAGATGGGCTGGCGGATCGCGGCCACCGAGCACGGCGCGCCCGAGGCGATGTGCGCGTCGACCATCTGGGAGAAGTCCATGCGGTAGACGTGGTCGGCGCCGACGACCACGACGATGTCGGGGCGCTCGTCGGAGATGAGGTTCATCGACTGGTAGATCGCGTCGGCGCTGCCGAGGTACCAGCGCTTGCCCACGCGCTGCTGCGCGGGCACCGAGGCGATGTAGCTGCCGAAGAGGTTCGACATGCGCCAGGACTGCGAGATGTGCCGGTCCAGGCTGTGGGACTTGTACTGCGTGAGCACGACGACCTTGCGGTAGCCGGCGTTGACGAGGTTCGACAGCGCGAAGTCGATGAGCCGGTAGGTGCCCCCGAAGGGCACCGCCGGCTTGGCCCGGTCGGCGGTGAGGGGCATGAGCCGCTTGCCCTCCCCGCCGGCGAGGACGATCGCGAGGACGTTGGGAGCAGCCACGAGGGGCACCATAGGCCCGCGACCGCCACGATGCCCGGACAACGACCCCGCGCGTCACCACCCGGTCGCCCCGCCCGGGCGCCGGGGGGCACGATCACCGGGGAGCACCGGCCGAGGACGAGGAGCGATCATGCGCGTGGACCTGATGACCCGGGAGTACCCGCCGGAGGTGTACGGCGGCGCCGGGGTGCACGTGGCCGAGCTGGTGCGGGCGCTGCGCGCCCTGGACGGCGGTCCCGAGGTGCTCGTGCGCTGCTTCGGCGCCCCGCGCGAGGAGGCGGGCGTGAGCGCCTACGGCGAGCCGGCGGAGCTGGCCGGGGCCAACGCCGCGCTGCGCACGCTGGGGGTGGACCTGCCCATGGCCGCTGGGGCCGCCGGCGCCGACGTCGTGCACTCGCACACCTGGTACGCCAACACCGCCGGGCACCTGGCCTCGCTGCTGCACGGGGTGCCCCACGTGGTCACCGCCCACAGCCTGGAGCCGCTGCGCCCGTGGAAGGCCGAGCAGCTCGGCGGCGGGTACGCCCTCTCCAGCTGGGCCGAGCGCACCGCCTTCGAGGCCGCCGCCGCCGTCGTGGCCGTCAGCGCCGGCATGCGCGCGGACATCCTGCGCAGCTACCCCGCCCTGGACCCGGCGCGGGTGCACGTGGTGCACAACGGCATCGACGCCGGGGAGTGGACGCCCGTGCCCGGCCGCGACCTCGTGCGCGCCAACGGCGTGGACCCCGACCGCCCCAGCGTCGTCTTCGTCGGGCGCATCACCCGCCAGAAGGGCCTGCCGCACCTGCTGCGCGCCGCCGCGCAGCTGCCGCCGGACGTGCAGCTCGTCCTGATCGCCGGCGCCCCCGACACCCCCGAGATCGCCGCGGAGGTCTCCGCCCTGGTCGCCGACCTGCAGCAGCACCGCTCCGGCGTGGTGTGGCTGGACCGCCACCTCAGCCGCCCCGAGCTGCTCGAGCACCTCTCCCAGGCCACCGTCTTCGTGTGCCCCTCGGTGTACGAGCCGCTGGGCATCGTCAACCTCGAGGCCATGGCCTGCGGCGCGGCCGTCGTGGGCACCGCCACCGGCGGCATCCCCGAGGTGGTGCAGGACGGCACCACCGGCTGGCTGGTGCCCATCGAGCAGGTCCAGGACGGCACCGGCGCCCCCGTCGACCCCGACCGCTTCGTCGCCGACCTGGCCGCGGCGCTGGGCGAGGCCGTCTCCGACCCCGAGCGCGCCCGCGAGCGCGGCGCGGCCGGGCGGCGCCGCGCGGTGGAGTCCTTCAGCTGGTCGGCGATCGCCGCGCGCACCCTCGAGGTGTACGAGTCCGTCCTCTGAGACAGCATCGACCCGTGCCCCACCCCGCCCCGGCCGCCGCGCCGGTCCCCGCGACACCCGCCCCCCGCCCCTCCCGGGTGCTCGCGGTCGAACCCGTCCTGCCCCCGCACCGCCACGGGCAGGGTGAGATCGCCGAGGAGCTGGCGCCGCTGCTCGCCCCGCGCGGGGCGCGCCGGCAGCTGCTGCAGCGCCTGCACGCGGCCAGCGGGGTCGAGCACCGGCACCTGGCCCTGCCCCTGGACACGTACGCGCGGCTGGGTTCGTTCACCGCGGCCAACGCGGTCTTCGCCGAGGTCGGCCTGGACCTGGCCGAGCAGGCGCTCAAGGGCGCGCTGGCCGCGGCGGGCGTGGCGCCCGGGGAGGTGGACTTCGTGCTCTTCACCACCGTCACCGGCGTGGCCGCGCCCGCGCTGGACGTCGCGCTGGCCGCGCGCGCTGGCCTGCGCCCCACCGTCAAGCGCATGCCCTCCTTCGGCCTGGGCTGCGCCGCCGGCGCGGCGGGGCTGGCGCGGGTGGACGACTACCTCGCCGGGCACCCCGGCGAGGTGGGGGTGCTGGTCTCGGTGGAGCTGTGCTCGCTGACCCTGCAGCGCGAGGACGACTCGGTGGCCAACCTCGTCGCCAGCGGCCTGTTCGGCGACGGCGCCGCCGCCGTCGTGCTGGCCGGGGCCGACCGGGCCGCCGGCGCGCCCGGCTGGGACGTGCTGGCCTCGCGCAGCCGCCTGCTGCCCGGCACCTCCGGCTCGCTGGGCTGGGACGTGGGCAGCACCGGGATGCGCATCGTGCTGGCCCCGGAGCTGCCGGACCTGCTCGCCGCCGAGCTGGGCGCGGAGGTCGACGCCCTGCTCGGCCCGCGCGGGCTGGACCCCTCGGGGGTGCAGCGCTGGGTGGTGCACCCCGGCGGGCCGAAGGTGCTGCGGGCCGTCTCCGGCGCCCTGGGCCTGCCCGAGGCGGCGCTGGAGCCCAGCTGGGCCTCGCTGCGCCAGGTGGGCAACCTCTCCAGCTCCTCGGTGCTGCACGTGCTGGCCGCCACCGAGCGCGTGCCCGGCGAGCACGCCCTGGTGCTGGCGGTGGGCCCCGGTGTGGGCACCGAGCAGGTCCTGCTGCGGGCCGCCGCGTGAGCTCCGCCGCCTGGTTCACCGCCCTGGTGCTGGCCACCGGCGTGGAGCGGCTGGCCGAGCTGGTCGTCTCCACCCGCAACGCGCGCTGGTCCTTCGCCCGCGGCGGCGTCGAGAGCGGCCGCGGCCACTTCGGCCCCATGGTCGCGCTGCACACCGGCCTGCTGCTGGCGTGCCTGGCGGAGGTGGCGCTCGCGGACCGCCCGTTCCTGCCCGCGCTGGGCTGGCCGGTGCTGGCGCTGGCGCTGCTCTCGCAGGTGCTGCGCTGGTGGTGCATCGCCTCGCTGGGGCGGCGCTGGAACACCCGCGTGATCGTCGTGCCGGGGATGCCCCCGGTGGTGCGCGGGCCCTACCGGTGGCTGAAGCACCCCAACTACGTGGTCGTGGTGCTCGAGGGCGTCGCGCTGCCGCTGGTGCACACCTGCTGGGTCACCGCGCTCGCCTTCACCGTCCTGAACGCCGTGCTGCTGCTCGGCTTCAGGCTGCCGGTGGAGAACCGGGCGCTGGCGGCGCTGCCCGCACCGCAGCGCGCCGCGCGCTGACGAGCAGCGAGGCGCCCGCCGCCAGCAGGCACAGCGCGCCGGCGGCCAGGAACGCCCCGGCGTAGTCGCCGGTGGCGTCGCGCACCGCGCCCGCGCCGAGGGCCGCCGCCGCCGCGCCCACCTGGTGCGCGGCGAAGACCCACCCGAAGACCACCGGCCCGGCCGTGCCGAAGTGCTCGCGGCACAGCGCCACCGTCGGCGGGACCGTGGCGATCCAGTCCAGGCCGTAGAAGACGACGAACACCCACGTCGCCGGGTGCACGTGCGGGGCCATCACGGCGGGCAGCAGCAGCAGCGAGACCCCGCGCAGGGCGTAGTAGCCCAGCAGCAGCAGGCGCGGGTCGACCCGGTCGGTCAGCCAGCCGGAGGCGATGGTGCCGACCACGTCGAAGAGGCCCACCAGCGCCAGCAGCGAGGCGGCCGTCGTCGCCGGCATGCCGTGGTCGTGCGCGGCGGGCACGAAGTGGGTGCCCACCAAGCCGTTCGTGCTCGCCCCGCACACCGCGAAGCCCAGCGCCAGGAACCAGAACGCGCGCCGGCGCACCGCCAGGCGCAGCGCCGCCGTCGCCGACAGCGCCGCCGCGCGCGCCGCCGGCGGCACCGGCGGCACCGGCGGCACCGGCGCGGCGGGGTCGGGGGAGGGGGAGGCGGGCGCGGCGCCCAGGGGCGTCGTGCCGCGGTCGGCGGGGTGCTCGTGCAGGCGCAGCAGCACCAGCGGCACCACCGCCAGCGCCGCCAGCGCCACCACCAGCACCGGGGTGCGCCAGCCGTGCCGCTCGGCCAGGTGCGCCGCCAGCGGCAGCAGCACCAGCTGCCCCGCCGAGGCGGCGGCGGCCAGCACCCCGGTGACCAGGCCGCGGCGCTCGGCGAACCAGCGGCCCACCACGGTGGCGGCCAGCGACATCGCCATCGAGCCGGTGCCCACCCCGATGAGCACGCCCCACGTGAGCACCAGCTGCCACGGCTGCGCGGCCCGGGTGGAGGCGGCCGCCCCGGCCGCCACCAGCAGCAGCCCGGCGGTGACCACCCGGCGCACCCCGAAGCGCTGCATCAGCGCCGCGGCGAAGGGGGCGATGAGCCCGTAGAGCACCAGGTTCACCGACACCGCCGCCGACACGCTCGCCGTCGACCAGCCGAACTCCGCCGTCAGCGGCTGCAGCAGCGTGCCCGGCACCGAGCGGAACACCCCGGCGGCCACGAGCACCGCGAACGTCACCGCGGCCACCCCCCACGCCGGGTGCGGGCGGCGCCGGGCCGGTCCCGCGGGGGCGGTGGGTGTAGGGACGGCGGCGGGCGCGGCGGGCGCGGCGGGCGCGGCGGGTGCGGCGGTGCCGGGCGGGGTCGTGCCCGGGAGGTGCGTGCTCACCGGCCCAGCGTGGCGGCCGGGGCCGTGCCCGCGACAGTGGCCCGCAGGACACCTTCCGTCGACATCCGGCCACCCGTGGGCCTACCGTCGCGGGGTGCACCGCGTCGCCGTCCTGGCCCTGGGCCCCGTCGTCGGCTTCGACCTGACCATCGCACCGCTGGTCCTGGGCAGCGCCCGCGACGCCGCCGGGGCGCCCCTCTACGACGTCGTGGTGTGCTCCCCGGACGGGGCGCCGGTGCCCACCAGCAGCGGCTACGCCGTGCTGCCGCAGGCCGACGCCTCGGCGCTCGCGGGAGCGGACACCGTCGTGGTGCCCGGCACCCGCAGCGCCGGGGCCCGCGAGCGCGGGGTGCTGGGGCCCGCCGAGGCCGCCGCGCTGGCACTGGTGCGCCCGGGCACCCGCGTGGTCTCCATCTGCACCGGCGCCTTCGTGCTGGCCGCCGCCGGCCTGCTCGACGGGCGCCCGGCGACCACCCACTGGGACCACGCCGCCGCCTTCCGCCGCCTGTACCCGGCGGTGCGCCTGCAGGAGGACCGCCTCTACGTCGACGACGGCGACGTGCTCACGTCCGCGGGCCTGGCCGCCGGGCTGGACCTGTGCCTGCACGTGGTGCGCCGCGACCACGGCAGCGCGGTGGCCAACCGGGTCGCGCGGCAGTGCGTCGTGGCACCGGCCCGGCCCGGGGGGCAGTCGCAGTTCATCGAGCGGCACCTGCCCGCCGGCGGCGACGCCGGCACCGGCCCCACCCGCGCGTGGGCGCTGGAGCACCTGGCCGAGCCGCTGACCCTGGCCGACCTCGCCGCGCACGCCGCCACCAGCGTGCGCACCTTCACCCGCCGCTTCCGCGCCGAGACCGGCGCCTCACCGGCGCAGTGGCTGGCGCAGCAGCGCGTCGAGCGCGCCCGTCACCTGCTGGAGACCACGGCGCTGAGCGTGGAGGACGTCGCCGCCGCCTGCGGGCTGGGCGGCGCCGCGGGCCTGCGCCACCACCTGGCCGGGGTCGTCGGGCTGGCGCCGACCGCGTACCGCCGTGCGTTCCGGCGCACCGCAGACGGCACCGGAGACGGCACCGGAGACGGCACCGGAGACGGCACCGGAGACGGCACCGGAGACGGCACCGCCCCGGCGGCGCTGCCCGCGGGGGCGGCCCGCTAGAGCGCCCCCGCGCCGCCCCCGCGCCGGCCCCGCGCCGGCCCTGCGCCTGCGTGCCCCCACGCCCGCGGCGGCCCCTACGATGTGCCCGCCGCGGCGCGCGGGAGGCCCGTCGCCGCGGTGCGGGCGCGCCGGGCGCGCACCGCCGGCGCGGCGCGAGGGGTGGGACGGGATCACGTGGTGCAGGCCCCAGGGGTCGACTTCGCGGCCGTCTTCGAGGCGCTGAGCACCCCCCACCTCGTCCTCGACGCGGACCTGCGCGTGCGGGCGGTCAACCGCGCCTACGAGAGCGCCACCGGCCGCCGGCGCGCCGAGCTGCTCGACCGCCCCCTGCTCGACGCCTTCCCCGACGGCCCCGACGGGCCCGGCGGCGAGGCCGTGGCCAACCTGGCCGCCTCGCTGGAGCGGGTCGTGAGCACCTGCCGGGCCGACACCATGCCGCTGCAGCGCTACGACGTGCCCGTGCCCGGCGGGCGCTCCCTGCCGCGCTGGTGGAGCACCGTCAACGCCCCCGTGCGCGACGCCGCCGGCCGGGTGCTGCTGGTGGTGCACCGCGTGGAGGACGTCACCGGGTACGTGCTCGAGCGGCTGCGGCGCGACCCGGGCGCGCAGCCGTACGGCACCCGGGAGGACCTCGAGCACGCCGAGGAGGACGTCTACGCGCGCGGGCAGGAGCTGCGGGCGGCGCTGAACGCCGAGGCGGCGGCCTCGCGGCGCCTGGCCGGCCTGGTGGAGGTCGCGGTGCAGCTGGCCGGCGCGCGCAGCGTCGCGGAGCTGACCGACATCGTCGTCGGCCGCGGGCTGGGCGTCCTCGGCGCCGGCGGCGGGGCCGTGGCGGTGCGCACCGGCCCGGGCACCCGCGGGGGCGCGGGCACGGGCGGGAGCACCCGCGGGGGCGCGGGCGAGGCCCCCGGGTCCCGCGGCGAGGACGTGCTGGAGCTGACGATGACGAGCTCGCTGGGCGAGCGGGCCCGGCGCACCTTCGAGCGCCTGCCCCTGGACAGCCCCCTGCCGGTGTGCGTCGCCGCGGCCACCGGCCGCACCGTGGTCCTGCCCGACCGCGCCGCCTCGCTGGCGTGGACGCCGCAGATGGCCGAGGCGGTGGAGAGCACCGGGCTGGGCACGTGGGTCTCCGTGCCGCTGCGCGCCGCCGGCAGGTCGGTGGGCGCGCTGACGATCGGCTGGCGCGAGCCGCAGGACTTCACCGAGCGCGACCTGGAGCTCGTGCACGCCTTCGCCGCCCAGTGCGCCCAGACCCTGGCGGCGCTGCAGGCGCGCGAGCAGGAGCGGCGCCTGGCCAGCGAGCAGCGCCGCCTGTCCGAGGCGCTGCAGCGCAGCCTGCTGACCGAGCCCTTCCAGCCGGACCACCTGCAGATCGGCGTGCGCTACCTGCCGGCCGCGGCCGGCGCCCACGTCGGCGGCGACTGGTACGACTGCTTCCTGGCCCCGCCGGGCACCACCACCCTCGTGGTCGGCGACGTCGCCGGCCACGACCGCGACGCCGCCGCCGTCATGGGCCAGGTGCGCAACCTGCTGCGCGGGATCGCCGCGGTCCTGGGCGCGCAGCCGGCGGCCGTGCTCGCCGGCCTGGACCGCGCGATGCAGCAGCTCGGCGTGGGCGCGTACGCCACCGCCGTGGTGGCGCAGGTGGAGCAGACCCCGGCCGAGCGGGCCGCCGGCCTGCGCACCCTGCGCTGGTCCAACGCCGGGCACCCCCCGCCGGTGCTGGTCACCCCCCGCGGCGGCGCCCGGCTGCTGGAGAGCGCCCCGGACCTGCTGCTGGGCGTGGTGCCCGGCGCGGCGCGCTCGGACCACCGCGTCGTGCTGGAGCCGGGCGCCACCGCGGTGCTCTACACCGACGGGCTCGTCGAGCGCCGCGGCGTGGACGTGCGGCGCGGGGTGGAGTGGCTGCGCAGCACGCTGGAGGAGCTGGCCCACCTGCCGGTGGAGGCGCTGTGCGACGCCCTGCTGGAGCGCCTCGACGCCTCCCACGAGGACGACATCGCGCTGCTGGTGCTGCGCGCGCACCCGGAGGACCGCCCCCGCCCGGCCGAGGCCGGTCCGCAGGTGCTGCCGCCCGGCCCGCCCGCCTAGGCGCGCACCGGCTCGGCGTGCGCGTTGACCGCGGCGACCAGCGCCCGCCGCGCCACGCCGGCCACCTCGCGCAGCGCCTGCGCGCGCGAGGTGGCCTCGAAGCTGGTCAGCGCCGCGCCGTCGTCCTCGGCGGCCAGGTCCACGATCGCCAGCACCCGCGCGGCCGTCTGCAGCACCCGCGCCGCGCGCGGGGAGGTGCCCGGCGGCAGCGCGTCGCGCGCCAGGCCGCCGTCGCGCACCGCGGCGATGCGGTCCGCGGCGTCCTCGCGCCAGCGCGCCACGTCCAGCGAGGCCAGCGCCCGCGTGGCCGTGGCCAGCGCCAGGCGCAGCTCGCGCTCGCAGTCGGCCACGCTGGAGCTCTCCGGCGCCCGCCGCGGGGCCGCGGCCAGCACCGCCCACGTCACCATCGCGCCCGGCTCCCACACCGAGCCGAACTCCGTCACCTCCGGCACCAGCGCCCACCGGCCCGCCGCACCTGCCACACCTGCCGCACCCGCCGGCGCGCCCGCCGGCGCGCCCGCCGGCTCGGCGAGCACGCACTCGCCGGCGCGCAGCGCGGCGGTGTTGACCTCCGGCGGGCCGGGCAGGCCGCGCGGGTCGCCGGGCACCGGCAGCGCCAGCAGCAGCGCGCCGCAGCCGGCGCCGGCCAGGGCCGGCAGCAGCTCGCGCAGCTCCCGCGGGTGCGCGGGCGCCGCGGCGGCGTCCCAGCGCACCGCGTGCGGCTCGTCGTCGCGCACCACCGCGGCGACCGCGGCGTCCACGCCGGCGGCACCGGTGAGCACACCGGTGCCCCAGGCGGCCAGCCGCGCGGAACGGGGCAGGTCCAGCACGCGCCGCAGCCTACGACGGGCCCGGCGCGCGCCCCCACCCCGCACGGCGCGCTGCGGGCCCGCCTCGTTAGGGTTCCCCCGTGCCCGACGCCGCTGACCGTGCCGCGCAGCCGACCGCCGACCCCGTCGCCCCCGTCGACGCGGACGAGGTGCTCGGGCTCGACGCCGTCACCGTGCGCCGCGGCACGAGCGTGCTGCTGGACGCGGTGGACCTGCGCGTGCGCGAGGGCGAGCGCTGGGTGGTGCTCGGCCCCAACGGCGCCGGCAAGTCCACCCTGCTCTCGCTGGCGGCCGCGCGCCTGTTCCCCACCACCGGCGCGGTGCGGGTGCTCGGCGAGCGCCTGGGGGGCGTGGACGTCTTCGAGCTGCGCCCGCGCATCGGCCTGGCCAGCACCGCGCTGGAGCGCTCGGTGCCCGGGCGGGAGCGGGTGCGCGACGTGGTCGTCACCGCCGCCTACGGCGTCACCGGCCGCTGGCGCGAGGAGTACGACGCCGGCGACGAGGAGCGCGCGCTGGAGCTGCTGGACCTGCTGGGTGCCGCGCACCTGGCCGAGCGGCCCTTCGGCACCCTCAGCGACGGCGAGCGCAAGCGCACCCAGATCGCGCGCGCCCTCATGACCGACCCGGAGCTGCTGCTGCTCGACGAGCCGGCCGGCGGGCTGGACCTCGGCGCGCGCGAGGACCTGCTGCGCCGGCTGACCGCGCTGGCCGCGGACCCGGCCGCGCCCACCACGGTGGTCGTCACGCACCACGTCGAGGAGGTGCCGGTGGGCACCACGCACGCGCTGCTGCTGCGCGCCGGGCGCGTCGTGGCCGCCGGCCCGGCCGAGCGGGTGCTGACCTCCGAGCCGCTCTCGCGCACCTTCGGGCTGGCGCTGTCGGTGCAGCGGCGCGACGGCCGCCTGAGCGCGCGCGCCGCCTGAGCGCCCGCCGCCCGAGCACCCGCGCCTCCCGCGCCCGCGCGGGAGGCGCCGTGCGCTCAGGGCCGCAGCAGCTGCCGGTCGTAGCCGCCGTCCTCGGCGCGCGAGTAGCGCAGCCGCAGGTGCTGCCCGTCGGGGGAGGACTGCCAGAACTCCACCCGCGAGGCGTCCACCGCCCACACCGTCCACGCCGAGGCCACCACCGCCGGCTCCAGGTGCACGAGGTCCTCGACGTCGGCGAACTCGTCGGACAGGTGCGACTCGTCCAGCGGGCGGCTCTGCCGCTCCAGCAGCGACTCCGCGCGCCCGTGCACGGGGCGCTGCAGGAAGTCGCGGGCGGCGTGCTCGGCGTCGGCCACGCGCACCCGCCCGCGCACGCGCACCTGCCGGCCCTGCTGGGGCCAGTAGAAGACCAGGGCGGCCACCGGCACCGTGGCCAGCTGCCGGCCCTTGGGGCTGCCGGCGCCGGAGGCGATCCACAGCGCGGAGTCGGCCACGTCCTTGAGCACCAGCACGCGCGCGTCCGGGCGCCCGGCGGCGTCGACGGTGGCCAGGGTCAGCGCGTGCGGCTCGGGCACGCCGGCCGCCACGGCCTCGTGCAGCCACTCCACCAGCAGCTCCAGCGGTTCCCCGGGAGCGGTGGCCGGGTCGAACGGCGGTGCCTGCCCGCCGAGCAGGGGCAGCTGGCGCAACCACTCGCGCAGCGGCGGGGAACCCGCCGGCTCCGCGGACCGGGACCGGGCCGTGCGTGTCACGCCCCGACGGTACCCGCCCGGTGCGGCACCGGCCCGCCGCACCCGCCCCCGGCCGGGCCGGTGCCCGGTGAACCGGCCGGGGCCGCGCGCCGTTGTGCCGGTGCGGGCGGCGCGCCCGCCGGGGAGGGGGGCAGCGGCGGTGACCGACGCCGACGAGGAGCTGGTGCGGGCGCTGCACGCCGAGCACGCCGGCGCCCTGTTCGGCTACGTGCTCTCCCTGACCGGCGACCGCGCCCACGCGCAGGACGTCGTGCAGGAGACGCTGCTGCGCGCCTGGCGCCACCCCGCGGCGATGGACCCGGCCACCGGTTCCAACCGCGCGTGGCTGTTCACGGTGGCGCGCCGCCTCGTGCTCGACGAGCGCCGCTCGGCGCGCGCGCGCCGCGAGAGCGTGCGCGCGGAGGTGCCCGAGGAGCAGGTCCTCGACGAGTCCGAGCGGGTGCTGCAGCAGTGGGTCGTCGCGCAGGCCCTGCAGCGGCTGACCCCCGAGCACCGCGCGGTGCTGCGCGAGTGCTACTTCCGCGGGCGCTCGGTGGCGGAGGCGGCGCGGGTGCTCGGCGTGCCCGCCGGCACGGTGAAGTCGCGCACCCACTACGCGCTGCGCAGCCTGCGCCTGGCGCTGCAGGAGATGGGGGTGGGCCGGTGAGCACCACGCCGCCGCAGCCGCAGCGCCCCGGCCCGGGCCACGAGGCGTTCGCCCACGACGCCGGCGCCTACGTGCTCGGTGCCCTCGACCCCGCCGAGCGCGCCGCCTTCGAGCAGCACCTGACCGGCTGCGCCGCCTGCCGCGCCGGGGTGGAGGACCTCGCGGGCCTGCCGGGACTGCTGGCGCACGTGCCCGGCGACGTCGTCGCGTCCCTCGACGAGCCCGCACCCGGTGGGCCCGGACCCGGTGGGCCCGGACCCGGTGCGCTCGCGGGCGCCGCCGGTGCCACCGCGCCGCGCGCCCCGGACGTGCTGCTGCCGCGGCTGCTGCGCGAGGTGCGCGCGCGCCGGCGGCGGCGCCGCGCGGGACTGCTCGCCGCGGCGGCGGCCGCGTGCGTGGTCGCCGGCGGCGCCGCCACCGCGCTGCTGCAGCGCCCGGACGCGGCGCCGCCCGCGGTGCTGACCGCTCCCTCCGCCGGGTCCTCTGACGAGCCCTCCGCCGGGTCCTCGGCAGGGTCCTCCGCCGGGTCCTCCGCCGCACCGCCCGGCGACCCGGGGGCGGGCGACGGCGTGCGCTCGATGGAGCCGGTGCTGCCGGTGCCGCTGACGGCCACCGCGCAGCTCACCGAGGAGCCCTGGGGCACCCAGGTGGAGCTGGTGTGCGCCTACGCCAGCGACGGCGCCGACCAGGCCTCCCCGTACGCCCTGGTGGTCACCGGCACCGACGGCAGCGCCGAGCGCATCGGCACCTGGACGGCCGTGCCGGGCAGCGACGCGCGCCTGAGCGGGTCGACGTCGCTGACGCGCGAGCGCATCGCGGCCGTGGAGGTGCGGACCCTCCAGGGCACCGCGGTGCTGCGCCTGGACCCGGCGGCGCCCGCCCCGTGACGGGCGGCGCCGGGGCGGCTCAGGACGAGCGCGCCGCCACGGGTGCCGCGCTGGGTGCCGCGCTGGGCGCCGCGGAGGGTGGCGCGCTCGGTGGCGCGGTGGGCAGCGGGGCGCCGCCGCCGGCGTCGATCTCGTCGGCGAGGCGCTGCACCATGGTCACGTACCACTGGGCGTGGTTGTAGCGGTACAGGGCGCCCGACTCCCCGGCGCGTCCGGCCCCGGCGCCGTTGGCGCACAGGTAGCGCGCGGCGCTGAAGACCGCGTCGGCCGGGTCGAGCACGTCGGTGTCGCCGTCGCCGTCGCCGTCGACGCCGTAGGCGGCGAACGTGGCGGGCATGAACTGCATCGGCCCGCGCGCCCCCGCCGAGGAGGGCCCGGTGTCGCGCCCGTGCCCGCTCTCGACCTGCCCGACCGCGCGCAGCAGCGCCGGGCGCATGCCCGGGCAGGTGGTGGCCGCGCGCGCGTACAGGGCCGCGTAGTCGGCCGGCGCCTCCGCGGCCCGCACGCTCGCGGTGCTGACCGCCGCGGCGGCGGCGAGCCGCTCGGCGGCCGCGCGCGCCGCGGCCAGCGCCGCCTCGGCCTCCTCCGCGGCGCGCAGCCGCGCGGCGCGCTCGTCCAGCGCCGCCAGCCGCTCCCGCGCGCGCACCAGCGAGCGCTGCAGCTCGTCGGAGCGCTCGGCCAGCTCGCGCAGCGCGCCCACCTCCGCCGCGGCCGCCCGGTCCGCGGCCGCAGAGGCTGCCTCGGCCTCGGCGGCGCGCCGGTCCGCGGCCGCCTTGCCCGTCCCGGCGGCGCGCGCGCCCGCGGCCAGCGCGCGCACCGCCCTGGCGGGGGCGACCGTGCCCGTGCCCGTGCCCGTGCCCGTGCCCGTCCCGCCGCCCGCCAGGGCGCCCGCGCGCAGCGCCTCGGCCGGGTCGGCGCCGGTGAGCAGCGAGCGCACCAGCGCGTACCCGCCGCCGGCGGTCAGCGCGCGGGTGGGCTCCATGTACAGCGAGCGCACCCGCCGGGTGCCGCCGGAGCGCGCGGCCTCGGCACCGGCGCGCTCGCGCGCCGCGGCGACCTCGGCGCCGACGGCCGCCCCCGCGGCGCGCTGGAGCGCCTCGCGCCGGCGCTCCAGCGCCGTGCGCACCTCCTCGACCAGGGCGCCGGCGCGCTGGGCGTCCGCGCGCGCCGCCTCCGCGGCGGCCCGGGCGGCGGCCGCGCCGCCGGCGGGCGCAGCAGCCGCGGCCGGCGCCGGCGCGGCGGTGAGCGCGGCGGTGAGCGCGGCGGTGACGGCGGCGCCGGCGACGGCGCGAGCAGCGGCCCGGTGCGCGGCGGGCGCGGCGGTGCGCCGGTGCCGGTGCGCCGGTCCGGGCCGGTCGTGCGGGCGTTCCACGGGGTGCACGTCGGCGCGCGCGAGCCCGTCCTTGAGGGGCGGGGCCACCGCTCCCCGCAGGGCCAATGCTCTGTACGAGCTGTGACCATCTCGTCACAGCACTATGCTCCCCGGTGTCCCGCGGGACGAGCGGTGAGGGTGCCGCCCCCGGGTGAGGTCGTGGGAGGAGGTGCACGTGGCAGCACACCGCACGCCCCTGCACGACGCCGCGGGCTGGCGCGGGCGGCTGGACGACCTGCTGGCCCGCCCCGAGCGGCTGCGGCTGGTGCTGCACCCCGTGGTCGACGTGGCCGCCGAGCGGGTGGCCGGCTACGAGGTGCTCTCGCGCTTCGACTCCCCGCACGGCACCGAGGAGTGGTTCGAGGCGGCGCGGCTGCTCGGCCGCAGCGCGGAGCTGGACCTGCTGGTGCTCGCCGCGGCCCTGCCGCTGCGCCACCGCCTGCCGCACGGCACCTTCCTGACCGTCAACGCCAGCCCGGCCTCCCTCGGCGACGAGCGCGTCCTGCGCCTGCTGACCTCGCACGACCTGACGTCCGTGGTCGTGGAGCTGACCGAGCACAGCGAGTGCGACCCGGCTGCGCTGGCCGCGCCGCTGGCCGCGCTGCGCGCGTGCGGGGCGCGGGTGGCGCTGGACGACGTGGGCACCGGGCACTCCGGGCTGCTGCGCATGGCGGTGGTGCGCCCCGACGTGCTCAAGGTGGACCTGCAGCTCGTGCGCGGCCTGGACGGCGACCTCGTCAAGCGCTCGGTGCTGCGCCTGCTGGGCGAGTGCGCCGACCGCATGGACGCCTGGGTGGTCGCCGAGGGCGTCGAGACGCTCGCGGAGCTGGACGTGCTGCGCTCCATGGGGGTCCCGCTGGTGCAGGGGTTCCTGCTGGCGCGCCCCTCGGAGCGCTTCGCGCCCCTGCCGCTGCGGGCCCGGCGGCTGCTGAGCACCGGGACCGCGGCCCCGCCGGCCGCGGTCGGCGACCGGGTGGCCGGGCGCCTGGCGCGGCGCACCAAGACCTCCCGCACCGTGGTCGAGGCCGTGCGCCAGGTCGTCGAGGACCACGCGCCGGTCGTCGTGGTGGACGAGCGCGACGTGCCGCTGGTGCTCGTGCTGCCCGGCGCCGCGCCCGGCGCGCGCCCGCGCGTGCAGGAGGTCGTCAGCGCCCTGGCGCCGGAGACGTCCCTGCCGCACGCCGCGGCCCGGGCCGTCTCGCGCCCGCCGGGGGTGCGCTTCGACCCGATGGTGTGCACCGACGCCACCGGGCGCTACGTGGGGGTGGTCGGCGTGGAGGACGTCGTGCTGGACCTGGCCGGCGCCGCGCGCGGCGCCGCGCCGCAGCCGGGGTGGCCGGCGCCGGCACCCGCGGCGGGCGCGCCGGTGCGGGGAGCGGTGGGGCGGGGCGTGCCGGCGTGAAGGCGTTCCGCTGCGGCGACGTGGTGCCCGGCTGCCACGCCGAGCTGCTGGGCGAGGACCGCGAGGCGGTGCTGGCGCAGGTCGACGCGCACGCCCGCAGCGCGCACGGCCTGGTGCCCGACGAGGACCTGCTGCGCGCGGTGGCCGAGCACGTGCGCGACGTGGGACCCGCCCCGCGCAGCGGCTGACCGGCGCGACCCCGCGCCGCACCGGCGCGCCCCCGCGCCCGGGGGCCGGGCGGCCGGGAGCCGCTCAGCCGGCCAGGCGCGCGGGGAACCCGCCGGTGGCGACCGGCCCCCACCGCTCGGGCGTCACCCGCAGCAGGCACTTGCCCTGCCGCGCCATCGCCGCGCGGTACTCGTCCCAGTCGGGGTGCTCGCCGGAGATGGAGCGGAAGTACTCCACCAGCGGCTCCAGGGCCTCGGGCAGGTCCAGCACCTCCGCGCGCCCGTCGACCTGCACCCACGCGTCGCCGAAGTCGTCGGAGAGCACCAGCAGGCTGGCGCGCGGGTCGCGGCGGGCGTTGACCGCCTTGGCGCGCTCGGGATAGGTCGCCACGACGACGCGGCCCTCGGCGTCCACCCCGGCGGTGACGGGGGACAGCTGCGGGGAGCCGTCGGCGCGGTGGGTCAGCAGCACGACGTGGTGGCGGCCGCGGACGAACTCGAGCAGCCCGTCGCGGTCGACGCGGGTGGTGGTGGCGACGGTCGGCGGCACGGCCCGCACGCTACCGCCCTCCCCGCGCCCCGCTGGAGGGGGTGCGCGCCGGCGTGGTGGACTGGCGCTCGCGGCGGCCCGCCGGGCCGCGGACGGGGAGGGGGCCGCGTGCGCACCGTGGGGGTGGAGGAGGAGTACCTGCTCGTCGACCCCGTCGACGGCCGCGCCCGGGCCGAGGCCCCGCGGGTCCTGCGCGCGCTGCCCCCCGCCACCGGCGAGAGCGAGCTGCAGCGCGAGCAGGTGGAGACCGGCAGCGCCCCGCACACCCGCCTGGACGCGCTGCGCGAGGACCTGCTGTCCCGTCGCCGGGCGCTGGCCGCGGCGGCGGCCGATCCCCGCGCCGGCACCGAGCCCGGCGCCGAGCCCGGCACCGAGCCCGGCGCCGAGCCCGGCGCCGAGCCCGGTACCGGGGGCGCGGGCGGTGCGGCGGGTGCGGCGGGAGCCCGTGCGCGCGGCGCGCTGCTCGTGGCGCTGGGCACCCACCCGCTGGGCGGTGTGCCGACCCTCTCGCCGGGTTCGCGCTACGAGCGGCTGAGCGAGCGCTTCGGGCTGCTGGCGCGCGAGCAGCTGACGTGCGGGTGCCACGTGCACGTGGGCGTGGCCGACCGCGACGAGGGCGCGGCGGTGCTGGACCGGGTGCGCCCGTGGGCGCCGGTGCTGCTCGCGCTCAGCGGCAACTCCCCGTACTGGCAGGGCGTGGACACCGGCCACGCCAGCTACCGCTCGCGGGTCTGGGACCGCTGGCCCACCGCCGGTCCCAGCGCCGCCGTCGGCGACGCGGCCGGCTACGACGCGCTGGTGCGCCGGGTGCTGTCCACGGGGGTGCCGATGGACCTGGGGATGATCTACTTCGACGTCCGGCTCTCGGCGCGCTACCCGACGGTGGAGGTCCGCGTGGCCGACGTGTGCCTGCGCGTGGACGACGCGGTGCTGCTGGCCGGGCTGGTGCGGGCCCTGGCCGACACCGCCGTCGCCGACCACCGCGCCGGGCGGCCGGTGCCGGAGGCGCCCGTGGAGGTGCTGCGGCTGGCGGCCTGGCGCGCCTCGTGCGACGGGCTGGACGGGGACCTGGTGCACCCGCTGACCGGCTCCCCGCGCCCCGCCGCGCAGGTCGTCGCCGACCTGCTCGAGCACGTCGCCCCCGCGCTGGCGCGCACCGGCGACGAGGAGGCGGTGCGCGCGGGCGCGGCCGCGGTGCTGCGGCGCGGCACCGGCGCGCGCTGGCAGCGCGCGGCGGTGGCGGACGGCGGCGTGCCGGCGATGCTGGCGCGCGCCGCCCGCCTGACGCTGGACCTGCCCGGCGACGGGCCAGACGACGGGCCCGACGACGGGCCGGCGGGTGGGGCGAGGGCCGGCGCGGGCGCCGGCGGGGATGAGGGGCTGTGAGGGCGCTGCCACCGGGGGTGGTCCCGCAGGAGCCGGGGCCGGGGCAGGAGTCGGTGTGGGACTACCCGCGCCCGCCGCGGCTGGAGGTGGCGCGCCGGCGGGTGCGCGTGCTGGTGGACGGGGCGGTGCTGGCCGACGCCCCGGCGGGCTCGGGCCTGGCGTGGCGGGTGCTGGAGACCAGCCACCCGCCGACGTACTACCTGGCCCCGGCGGCGGTCGACGGCGCGCTGCTGCGCCCGGCCGAGGGGGAGAGCTGGTGCGAGTGGAAGGGCGTGGCCGGCTACCTGGACGTGCTGGGCCCGGACGGCTCCCTCGCCGCCGCGCGCGCGGCCTGGCGCTACCCGCGCCCGACGCCGTCCTTCGCCGACCTGGCCGGTGCCGTCTCGCTGTACCCGGGCTGCGCGCCCGGGCGCGTGCTGTGCCTGCTGGACGAGGAGGAGGTGCGCGCCCAGCCGGGCGGCTTCTACGGCGGCTGGGTCAGCGACGACGTGGTCGGCCCCTTCAAGGGCGGCCCGGGCAGCCGCGGCTGGTGAGCGCGCCGGGCCGGCGGCGCGGCCCCGCGCCGCGGCCCGCGTGCCGTTCCGGCACGCCCGGTGGGCCGGTGTCGCACCCGCGGCCTAGCCTGCAGGCGTGTCGATGGAATCGGCCGCCTGGCACTCGCTCTGGCGGGCCACGAGCGCGCAGCAGCAGCAGCGCCGCCTCTCGCGCGAGACCGTGCGCCGGGTGCTGGCCCTGGCCCGCGAGCGGCGCGCGCGCCTGGCGGTCTTCGTCGCCGGCAGCGTGCTCACCTCGGTGCTGGCGGTGGCCTCGCCCGTGCTGGCCGGCCGCGCGGTCGAGGGCGTCACCGCCGGCGACTCCCGGCTCGTGGTGCTCCTCGCGCTGCTCATCGCCCTGGTGGCCATCGCCGAGGCGGGCATCGGGCTGTGGGTGCGCTGGCTCTCGGCCACCCTGGGCGAGGACCTCATCCTGGACCTGCGCACCCGGGTGTTCGACCACGTGCAGCGCATGCCGGTGGCGTTCTTCACCCGCACCCGCACCGGCGCCCTGGTCAGCCGCCTGAACAGCGACGTGCTCGGCGCGCAGCGCGCCTTCTCCGGCACGCTGTCCGGGGTGGTGGGCAACGTCGTGTCGGTGGTGCTGACGGCGGCGGTGATGTTCTCCACCTCGTGGCTGGTCACGCTGCTGGCGCTGGTGCTGCTGCCGGTCTTCCTCGTGCCCGCGCGGCGCATGGGCACGCGCCTGGCGGCGCTCTCGCGCGACGCCGCGCAGCTGAACGCGGCGATGACCAACCAGTCCACGGAGCGCTTCTCCGCCCCCGGCGCGACGCTGGTGAAGCTCTTCGGCCGCCCGGAGGAGGAGTCGCGCGCCTTCGCCGCGGCCGCGCGCCGGGTGCGCGACATCGGGGTGCGCAGCGCCGTGCTGAACTCCGTCTTCGTCACCGCCCTGACGCTGGCCTCGGCGCTGGCGCTGGCGCTGGTGTACGGCGTGGGCGGGCTGGCGGCCATCGGCGGGCGCCTGGACGCGGGCAGCATCGTCACCCTCGCGCTGCTGCTGACCCGCCTGTACGCGCCGCTGACGGCGCTGGCCGGCGCGCGGGTGGACGTCATGAGCGCCCTGGTCAGCTTCGAGCGCGTCTTCGAGGTGCTGGACCTGGTGCCGCTGGTGCGCGAGCCGGCGCGCCCGCGCGCGCTGCCGGCGGGCCCGCTGACGGTGGAGTTCGACCACGTCGACTTCGCCTACCCGGCGGCCTCGGAGGTCTCGCTGGCCTCCCTGGAGGACGTGGCGGTGCTCGACGCGCGCGGCGGGGTGCCCGTCCTGCACGACATCTCCTTCCGCGTCGAGCCGGGCCAGGTGGTGGCCCTGGTGGGCTCCTCCGGGGCGGGCAAGTCCACGATCGCGCAACTGCTGGCGCGCCTGTACGACGTCTCCGGCGGCGCGGTGCGCCTGGGCGGGGTGGACGTGCGCGAGCTGAGCGCGGCCTCGATCCGGCAGGCGGTGGGCGTGGTGACCCAGGACGGGCACCTCTTCCACGAGTCGCTGCGCGCCAACCTGCAGCTGGCCCGCCCCGGCGCGAGCGACGCCGAGCTGCTGGAGGCGCTGGCGCGCGCCCGGCTCGGCGACATGGTCGCCGCCCTGCCCGAGGGCCTGGACACCGTCGTCGGCGAGCGCGGCTACCGCTTCTCCGGCGGGGAGCGCCAGCGCCTGACCATCGCCCGGTTGCTGCTGGCGCACCCGCGCGTGGTCGTCCTCGACGAGGCGACCGCCTCGCTGGACTCCGCCTCCGAGGCCGCGGTGCAGGCCGCCCTCGACGAGGCCCTGGAGGGGCGCACCGCCCTCGTCATCGCCCACCGGCTCTCCACCGTCCGCGGCGCCGACCGCATCCTGGTGCTCGAGCACGGCCGGGTCGTCGAGGACGGCACCCACGCCGAGCTGATGGCGCTGCGCGGGCGCTACGCGCAGCTGCACGACACGCAGTTCGCCCTGCCGTGAGCGCGGCCCCGCGCCGCCCCGCGCGGCCGCGGGGCGCGGGCGAGCGCCCGGGGGAGGGTTCCGGGGAGCGCGCGGGGGAGGTGGCGTGGACGCGCTGACGGCGCTGCTGGGCTCGGCCGCGCTGCACGCGGGGTTCCAGGCCGTGGTGACGCTGGTGGTCTACCCGGCGCTGGCCGCCACCGGCGAGCGGGACTGGGCGCAGGTGCACGCGGCCCACTCGAGGCGCATCGCGCCGGTGGTGGCGGTGGTGTACCTGTCGGTGCTGGGCACCTGGGCGTGGGTGCTGGCGGTGCACCCGCTCACCGGCTGGCTCGTCGCGGCCGGGGCCGGCAGCGCGCTGGCGGGCGGCGCGACGGCCCTGGTGGCGGGCCCGACGCACACCCGCCTGAGCCGCCGGGGACCGCGGCCGGAGCTGCTGCGCCGGCTGCTGCGCGCCGACGCGCTCCGCCTGGCCGGGGCCCTGGTGGCGCTGGCGGGCACCCTCGGAGCCGTCGCACAGGGCTGAAGCGGCGCGACTTCACACGTAATTTCCGTTTATCGCGACCAATGAGAAGCTTGCAACGTCGCACCGTGCGGTCGCGGCGTCAGTCCTGCTCGGGCAGGGCCCGCACGGCCAGACGGGTCAGCTCCCGCAGGTCCTCGACGTCCACGTGCTCCAGGTGCCGGGCGATGGCGGCGGCGTGCCGGCGGCCCACCTGGCGCCGGCGCTGCTCGCCGTCGGCGGTCAGCGCGACGACGACGCCGCGGCGGTCGGCGGGGTCGGCCTCCCGCGCGAGCAGCCCACGGCGCTCGAGCCGGTCGACGAGCCGGCTGAGCGAGGGCTGCGGCAGGTAGACGCGCTCGCTGAGCTCGCCCAGGCGCGCGCGGGCACCGGGCAGGGCGGCGAGGGTGTGCAGCACGTCGTACTCGCGCAGGCTCAGCCCGTCCCACACGTCGTCCTCGGCGAAGCGGCGCACCAGGGTGGCCTGCAGGTGCAGGACCGCCTCCCAGGCCTCGACCGCGGCCCGGGTGCGCCCCGGGCCGCGCTCGCCGGAGCCCCCGGCCCCGCCGGGGTCGGCGGGCTGGGGGGAGCCGGTGGGCCCTGCGGGCCCGGTGGGCTGCTCAGGCACCGGCGGCCGCGGCCCCGCCGGGCGAGCCGGCCGTCGCCGAGCTCGCGCCCGCCGCGGCGCGGGCGGCCACCCGGGTGGCGTGGGTGGGCGGGTCGCTGGGCACGTGGGCGGGGCGGCGGGACTCCAGCTCCCGGCGCAGCAGCGGGACGACCTCGCCGCCGAGCAGGTCCAGCTGCTCCAGCACGGTCTTCAGCGGCAGCCCCGCGTGGTCGATGAGGAACATCTGGCGCTGGTAGTCGCCGAAGAACTCCTGGAAGGTCAGGGTCTTCTCCACGACCTGCTCGGGGGTGCCCACGGTCAGCGGGGTCTGGGCGGTGAAGTCCTCCAGCGAGGGCCCGTGCCCGTAGACGGGGGCGTTGTCGAAGTAGGGGCGGAACTCGCGCACCGCGTCCTGGGAGTTCCTGCGCATGAACACCTGGCCGCCGAGGCCGACGATCGCCTGCTCGGGCGCGCCGTGCCCGTAGTGGGCGTAGCGCTCCCGGTACAGGCTGATGAGGCGGATGTAGTGCTCCTTGGGCCAGAAGATGTTGTTGGCGAAGTAGCCGTCGCCGAAGTAGGCGGCGATCTCCGCGATCTGCGGGGTGCGGATCGAGCCGTGCCAGACGAAGGGCGGCACGCCGTCCAGGGGGCGCGGGGTCGAGGTGAAGCCGTGCAGCGGGGTGCGGAACTGCCCCTCCCAGTCGACGACGTCCTCGTCCCACAGCCGGCGCAGCAGCTGGTAGTTCTCCACCGTCAGCTCGACCCCGCGGCGGGGGTCCTGGCCGAACCAGGGGTAGAGCCGGGCGTCGTTGCCGCGGCCGAGGACGAGGTCGACGCGCCCGCCGCTGAGGTGCTGCAGCATCGCGTAGTCCTCCGCCAGGCGCACCGGGTCGTTGGTGGTGATGTGCGCGATGGACGTCGAGACGGTCAACCGGCTGGTGCGGGCGGCGATCCACCCCAGCAGGGTCGTCATGGCGGAGGGCACGAACGGGGGGTTGTGGTGCTCGCCGACGGCGAAGACGTCCAGGCCCACCTGCTCGGCGTGCTCGGCCACGGTCACCAGCGCCTTGATGCGCTCGTGCTCGCTCGGCGCGCGGCCGGTGGTGGGGTCGGGCGTGATGTCACCGACACTGAAGATCCCGAACTGCATGGCGGCCGCTCCTCGTGTAGTCCATGCATCTGCATGTACCCGCCCCAACGGTGGGCCCGGCGCGCCTGTTCCCGGCGGGAGGGCGGAGGTGGTCGGGGCGCCGGGGGAGCCGGGGGAGCCGGGGGAGCCGGGGGAGCCGGGGGAGCCGGGGGAGCCGGGGGAGCCGGGGGAGCGGGGGGCTCAGCCGCGGGTGCCGGGCCCGGTGGTGGTGCCGGCGCGCTCGCGCTCGCCCAGGCGCGAGCGCCGGTACCCGTACGCGAAGTACACGAGCACCCCCACGGCCATCCAGATGCCCAGGCGGATCCAGCTGAGCGCGGGCAGGAAGCCCATGAGGGCCACGGCCGCCAGCGCGGAGAGGATCGGCAGCACCGGCGACAGGGGCACCCGGAAGGCGCGCGGCAGGTCCGGGCGCTCGCGCCGCAGCACCACCACGCCCACGGAGACCAGCACGAAGGCGAACAGGGTGCCGATGTTGACCATCTCGGCGAGGTCGCTGATGGGGGTGAGCGCGGCCACCACGGCCACGACCGCGCCGGTGATGACGGTGATGCGCACCGGCACCCCGCGCGTCTCGGAGACCCGCGCGAACCAGCCGGGGATCAGGCGGTCGCGGGCCATGGCGAAGAGGACCCGGTTCTGCCCGAGCATGAGGATCATCATGACCGTCAGCAGGCCCACGACGGTGCCGACGCTGATGAGGGTGGCCACCACGTCGGCTCCGACGTCGCGGAAGGCCGCCGCCAGGGGCGCCTCGACGCTGATGCGGTCGTAGCGCACCATGCCGGTGACGACGAGGGAGACCGCCACGTACAGCGCCGTGCAGATGGCCAGCGAGCCGAGGATGCCGCGCGGCACGTCGCGCTGGGGGTTCTTCGTCTCCTCCGCGGCGGTGGCCACGATGTCGAAGCCGATGAAGGCGAAGAAGACCAGCGCGGCCGCGGTGAGGACGCCGCCCACCCCGAAGGTGCCCAGCGGCAGGCCGAGGTCCTGCCACAGCGAGGGGTCCGCCGGGGTGGCCGACGCACCGGGCGAGCCCGTGGGCGGCACGAACGGCGAGTAGTTGGACGCCCGCACGAAGAACAGCCCGGCGACGATCACCACGGCCACCACGGTGAGCTTCACGGCCACCAGCACCGCGTTGACGCGCGCGGAGGTCTTGGTGCCCACGCACAGCACCGCGGTCAGCACCAGGACCACCGCGGCGGCGATGAGGTTGGGCTCGGCGGGGCTGGGCGAGGCGGAGTACACCCAGCCCGGCAGCTGCAGGCCCAGCGTCTGCGAGAGCAGGTCGGCGGCGTAGCTGGACCAGCCCACCGCCACCGTGGCCGCGCCCAGCGCCAGCTCCAGCAGCAGGTCCCAGCCGATGACCCAGGCCACGAGCTCGCCCAGGCTGGCGTAGGAGAACGTGTACGCCGAGCCGGCCACCGGCACCGTGGAGGCGAACTCCGCGTAGCACAGCGCCGCCAGCGCGCACACCACGCCGGAGAGCACGAAGGACAGCGCCACCGCGGGCCCGGCGCGGGTGCCGGCGGCCTCCCCGGTGAGCACGAAGATGCCGGTACCGATGATCACCCCGACGCCGAAGACGGTCAGGTCCCAGGCGCCCAGCGACTTGCGCAGGCGCGAGCCCGGCTCGTCGGTGTCCTTGACCGCGTCCTCGACGCTCTTGGTGCGCAGCACGCCCACGGACGCCACCTCCTCGCCCGCGCGGGCGCGCGGCACGTCCCGAGGCTAGGGGCCTCAGCCGGTGCGGGCCACCCGGATGATCTTGCGGCGCAGCCACACGCGCCGGGTGCCGCCGAGGTACAGGCGCACCCGGGCCAGCTCCCAGTGCCCGTACTCCGCCTGCTCCGTCAGCAGCTGGCGCGCCTCGGCCCGGCTGGTCTCCCGGGGCAGCGTGAGGACCCGGTACTCGTACTGCTCGCCGCCCGGGCGGCGCCCGGCGGTCGTCGTGTCAGCGGACATCGCCCCCCATCATCCACCCGCGCGCCACCGCGCGCTCGCCCTCGCCCGCCCGCGGGCGCCCGCGGGCGCCCGCCGCCCGTCGTCCGTCGCCCCTCGTCCGCCGCCCGCCGCGCGGGCGTGCTCTCCGCTACGGTCGGGACCATGACCACGGACCCGCGCGCCGCCCTGGCACGGCTCGTCGCCGCCCTCGAGGACCACCTCGCCGCCGCGGCCGGCCGGCGCGGCGAGACCGACCCCGCCGTGGCCGCCGCCTACCAGCGCGTCGCCGACGCCTTCGAGGTGTACGAGGAGGCGCTCTACGACGCCCACGACGAGGTCACGCCCTTCGTGCTCTACGACGAGGACGCCGACGACGACGAGGACGCGGACGACGACGAGGACGACCTCGACGAGGACGACGCGGAGGACGACGCGGAGGACGAGGACCTCGACGACGAGGACGAGGACGAGGACGCGGACGAGGACCTCGACGGGGACGGGGGCGTCCGGCGCTGAGCGGACGGGCCGCCGCCGGCCCGCGGGTGTGAGGGTTCGGTGATCGCCGCGGGGAGCGCCGCGCGCCCGCGGCGGCGGCGGGCGCGGGCTGGGTAGGGTCCGGGCCGTGCCCACACCGCCCCGCCCCGCCCCCGCGCGCCGCCGGCGCACCGCGACCACCGCCCGCGCCGCGGGAGCGCGCGCGTGAGCATGGGCCTGGGCGAGGGCGCCCTGCTCGGCCTGATCCAGGGCCTGACGGAGTTCCTGCCCATCTCCTCCAGCGCCCACCTGGCGATCGTGGGCACGCTGCTGGGCTCGGACGACCCGGGCGCGGCGTTCACGGCCATCAGCCAGCTGGGCACCGAGGCCGCGGTCGTCCTGTACTTCCGCCGCGACATCGCCCGCATCGTCAGCCGCTGGGTGCTGGCCCTGGCCGGGCGGGTGCCGCGCTCGGACCCGGACGTGCGCATGGGCTGGCTGGTCATCGTCGGCTCGCTGCCCATCGTGGTGCTCGGGCTGCTGTTCCAGGACCAGATCGAGACGGTGCTGCGCGGCTTCGCCGTCATCGCCACCACGCTGTGGGTCTTCGCGCTGCTGCTGGGCGCCGCGGACCGCTTCGGGCGCAAGGAGCGCACCCTGGACCGCCTGACGTGGGGGCACGGGCTGCTCTTCGGGCTGGCGCAGTCCCTGGCGCTGGTGCCGGGCGTCTCGCGCTCGGGCGGCACCATCACCATGGGCCTGCTGCTGGGCTACACCCGCGAGGCGGCGGCGCGGTACTCGTTCCTGCTGGCCATCCCGGCGGTGGTCGGCTCGGGGCTCTTCCAGCTCTACGACGAGCTCAGCGCCGGCGCGCAGGTGTCCTGGCCGGCCACGGTGCTGGCCACCGCGGTGGCCTTCGGGGTCGGCTACGCCGTCATCGCCTGGCTGATGCGCTACATCTCCACGCACAGCTACACGGTCTTCGTGGGCTACCGCATCGCGCTGGCGGTGCTGGTGTACGCGCTGGTGGCCGCCGGGGCGCTGCCGGCGTTCAACGGCACCGACTTCGGCTGAGGCGCGCCCACGGCCGGCGGGTCCTCACAGCCAGCCGGAGCGCTTGAAGCGCCGGTACAGCACCAGGCTGATGCCCACCATGAGCAGCAGGCTGGCCGGGTAGCCCAGGCGCCAGCCCAGCTCGGGCATGTGCTGGAAGTTCATGCCGTACACCCCGGCGATCAGGGTGGGGGCGGCCACCATGGCCGCCACCGCCGAGATCTTGCGCATGTCGTCGTTCTGGCGCACCGAGACCTGCGCCAGGTGGGCGTTGAGGATGTCGGTGAGCAGCCGGTCGTAGCCCTCGACGTGCTCGACGGTGCGCACCAGGTCGTCGAGCACGTCGCGCAGCACGAACATCGCCTGCTCGGCCTCGTCCCCGTGCCCGCCGTGACCGTCCCCGGCCCCGGCCCCGTCCCCGTCCCCGTGACCGGCCCCTGCCCCGTGCACCGCGCCGGCGGGGGGCGCGCCCTGCTCGAGCAGGGCGCGCACCGGGGCCACCAGCGGCGCGGCCGCGCGCCGCACCTCCAGCACCTCGCGCTTGAGGGAGTAGATGCGCTCGGCGTCGGAGCTGCGCCGGGGGGAGAAGACCTGCTCCTCCATCTCCTCCACGTCGCGCTCGAGCTCCTCGTCGATGGCCAGGTAGCCGCCCACGACGTGGTCGACCACCGCGTGCATCACCGCCCGCGGCCCCCGCCGCAGCCGGTCCTCCTCGACGTCCACGGCCTCGCGCACCGCGTCCAGGGAGGCGACGGCGCCGTTGCGCACGCTGACGACGAAGTGCTCGGAGGTGAACAGCAGCACCTCGCCGGTCTCGACCGCCGAGCGCTCCTCGTAGTAGGCCAGCGCCTTGAGCACCACGAACGTCACGTCGCCGTAGCGCTCGATCTTGGGGCGCTGGTGGCCCTGCAGGGCGTCCTCGACGGCCAGGGCGGGCAGCTCCAGCGCGGCGGCCAGGTGCTCCAGCTCCGCGGCGTCCGGGTCGCTGGCGCGCACCCACACGAAGCCGCGCTCGCCGCGGCGGCAGCTCGCCAGGGCGGCGTGCAGGTCCTCGACCCGCTCGCGCCGGCCGTCGGTGTACGTGGCGACGTCGGTGATCACGGCTTCATCGTGCCGCGCGGGGCGCGCGGGCGCCCCCCGGAGCACGCCCTACGCTGGCGGCCGTGCCGACCCTGCTGCTCGTCCGCCACGGCCGCACCACGGCCAACACCGCCGGCGTCCTGGCCGGCTGGAGCGAGGGGGTGCGCCTGGACGAGCACGGCGAGCGGCAGGCCGCCGCGCTGGCCGGGCGCCTGCAGCCGCTGCCGCTGGCCGCGGTGGTCACCTCCCCGCTGGAGCGCTGCCGGCAGACCGCCGAGGCGCTGCGCGCCCTCGACGGGCCCGACGGCGCGCGCCCGCCGGCGCTGGTGGACGAGCGGCTGGGGGAGGTGCGCTACGGCGACTGGACCGGCCGGGAGCTGAAGGCGCTGGCCAAGGAGCCGCTGTGGCGCACGGTGCAGGCGCACCCGTCGGCGGCCGTCTTCCCCGGCCCGGGGGGTGAGGGCCTGGCGGCCATGCAGCACCGCGCGGTGGCCGCGGTGCGCGAGCACGACGCGCGGGTGGCCGCCGAGCACGGCGAGGACGCGGTGTGGGTGGCCGTCACCCACGGCGACGTCATCAAGGCGCTGCTGGCCGACGCGCTGGGCATGCACCTGGACCTCTTCCAGCGCCTGAGCGCCGACCCGTGCTCGGTCTCGGTGGTGCGCTACGCGCCGCTGCGCCCCTTCGTGCTGCGCACCAACGACTCCGGCGGCGACCTGGCCGGCTTCGCCCCGCGCCGGCGCAAGCGCCGCCGCGCCGCCGGCGCGCGCCCCCTGGCCTCCTCCGACGCCGTCGTCGGCGGCGCCACCGGCACCTGAGCGGGCGCCGCGCCCGGCGCGGGCCGGCCCGGCGGGCGCGCTCCGGGCGCGGCGCTAGGGTCGCACCATGCCGGTCTTCGACTACGACCCGCCGGAGCGCTTCGTGGCGGGCACCGTCGGCGAGCCCGGCTCGCGCACCTTCTTCCTGCAGGCGCGCGGGGCCGGGCGCCTGACGTCGGTGGCGCTGGAGAAGGCGCAGGTGGCCGCGCTGGCCGAGCGCGTCAGCGAGCTGCTCGACGAGATCGTGCGCCGCTCGGCCGGGCAGGCCCCGGTGCCGGCGCTGACCCCCTCGGGCAGCAGCGACACCGCGCCGCTGGACGTGCCCATCGAGGAGGAGTTCCGCGTGGGCACCATGAGCCTGGCGTGGGACTCCGAGCGCGAGGTCGTCGTCATCGAGTGCTTCGAGGTCGACGACGAGGAGGTCGACTCGCCCCTGGCGGAGGAGGCGCCCGACCCGGCCCGCAACCTGCTGCGCGTCGCGATCGACGGCGCCGCCGCGCGCGCCTTCTCCCAGCGCGCCGCCGCGCTGGTGGCCGCCGGCCGCCCGCCGTGCCCGTTCTGCGCCGGGCCGCTGGACCCCGGCGGCCACGTGTGCCCGCGCGCGAACGGCTACCGGCGCTGAGCGCGGCGCGCTCCGGGCGCGGGGCCGCCGGCCCGCCCCGGCCGGGGGAGTTCGCCGGGCTCGCCGAGGCCGAGGCGCTGGAGCGGCTGGCCACGGGCGAGCTGGAGGTGCGCGGGCGGCTGGCCGACGCCTCCAACGCCACCCTGTACTCCGTGGCCACCACCGCGCGCGGGGAGCTGGCGTGCGTGTACAAGCCCGTGGCCGGCGAGCGACCGCTGTGGGACTTCCCCGACGACACCCTGGCGCGCCGCGAGGTCGCCTCCTACGCCGTCTCGGCCGCCACCGGCTGGGACGTGGTGCCCCCCACCGTCTTCCGCGACGGCCCGCTGGGCCCGGGCAGCGTGCAGCTGTGGCTGCAGGCGCCGCCCGCCGGTGCCGGCGGGCGGGACGACGACGGTGACGGCGACGTCGACGGCTCCGAGGACGAGGACGAGGGCGAGGACGTCGACGGCTCCGAGGACGACGGGCTCGGCGCGGACGACGCGGACGTGGTGGTGCTGCCGCAGCCGGGCGCCGGGCTCATCGAGATCACCGGGGCGCGGCGGGTGGCGCCGGGCTGGCTGCCGGTGCTGCGCGCGGAGGACTACTCCGGTCGCCCGGTGGTGCTGGCCCACGCCGACGACCCGCGCCTGCGGCGCATCGCGGTGCTCGACGCGGTGCTGAACAACGCCGACCGCAAGGGCGGGCACGTGCTGCCCGGCTGGTACGGCGCCGTGCACGGCGTCGACCACGGCCTGACCTTCCACTGCGAGCCGAAGCTGCGCACGGTGCTGTGGGGCTGGGGCGGCGCCCCGCTGCTCGAGCACGAGCGCGAGGTGCTGGTGCACCTGCGCGCGCAGCTGGACGCCCGCCTGGGCGAGGTGCTGACGGACCTGCTCAGCGTGGAGGAGGTCGTGGCCACCCTCGAGCGCGTGGAGCGGCTGCTGTCCGCCGACCGCCTGCCGCGCCAGCGCGGGCAGCGCACCATCCCCTGGCCGCCGTTCTGAGCACCGCGTCCTGAGCACCGAGCCCCCTGGGGCCGGGCGGGCGCGGGCGCGCCGGTAGGTTCGCACCGTGCGTTCCTGGCCCGCCCCCGACCCCACGACCCTGCCCGGTGCCGCGGAGGGCACCGCGGCGCTGCCGGGGCGCGGTGGGCGGGTGCACCTGCACGACTCCTCCACCGGGCGGCTGCAGCCAGCCGGTCCCGAGCGCGGCGCCGCCTCGCTGTACGTGTGCGGCATCACCCCCTACGACGCCACGCACATCGGCCACGCGAACACCTACGTCGCCTTCGACCTGCTCCAGCGCGCCTGGCGCGACGCGGGCCTGGAGGTGACGTACGTGCAGAACGTCACCGACGTCGACGACCCGCTGCTCGAGCGCGCCGCGGCCACCGGCGTGGACTGGGCCGAGCTGGCCGCCTCGCAGGTGCAGCTCTTCCGCGAGGACATGGCGGCCCTGTCGGTGATCCCCCCGCAGCACTACCTGGGCGTGGTCGAGGCCGTGGACCTCGTGGCCGCGGCCGTGCGCGAGCTGCTGGACGCCGGCGCCGCCTACCGCGTGCCCGGCACCGGCGGCGGCCCCGACGGCGACGTGTACTTCCCCGTGGCCGCCGACCCCGCCTTCGGGAAGGTCTCCCACCTGCCGCGCCCGGCCATGCTGGCGCTGTCGGCCGAGCGTGGCGGCGACCCCGGGCGCCCCGGCAAGCGCGACGCGCTGGACCCGCTGCTGTGGCGGGTGCAGCGCGAGGGCGAGCCGGGCTGGGACGCCGGCGAGCTGGGCCGCGGCCGCCCCGGCTGGCACGTGGAGTGCACCGCGATCGCCCTGGCGCACCTGGGCACCCCGGTGGACGTGCAGGCCGGCGGCAGCGACCTGCTCTTCCCGCACCACGAGATGGGCGCCTCGCACGCGCACGTGCTGCGCCCGCACGCGCAGCCCTTCGCGCGCCTGTACGCGCACTCGGGCATGGTCGCCCTCGACGGCGAGAAGATGAGCAAGTCCCGCGGCAACCTGGAGCTGGTCTCGCGGCTGCGCGCGGCCGGGGAGGAGCCCGCCGCGGTGCGCCTGGCCCTGCTCGCGCACCACTGGCGCGCGGACTGGGAGTGGACCGGCGCGGTGCTGCAGCGGGCCCGCGAGCGCCTGGCGCGCTGGTCCTCCGCCGTCGCCCTGCCCGCCGGCCCCGACGCCGCGCCCGTGCTGGCCGCCGTGCGCGAGCGGCTGGCCGACGACCTCGACGCCCCCGGCGCGCTCGCCGCCGTGGACGCCTGGGCCGACGCGGCGCTCGCCGGCGCGGGCAGCGACCCCGGTGCGCCGGACCTGGTGCGCAGCACCGTCGCCGCGCTGCTGGGCGTGCTGCTGGGCGCGCAGTCGAGCGCGCGGCTGCCCTGATGCCGCGCCACGACCGCGAGGAGGTCGCCCGCCGCGCCGGCTACGCCGGCTGGCGCGAGGCGCTGGAGGGCACCGCGCACCTGAGCCAGCAGGAGGCGGCGCGCGCGCTGGGGGTCAGCCACCCCACCGTGCGCGCCTGGCGCGCCGCGGCCGGCGTGCGGCTGAGCGCGCGCCGCCCGGCCGGCAGCTCCGCCGAGGCGTTCCGCGCCGACCCGGCCGACGCCCGTCATGGCAGCGCCAACGGCTACCGCAACCTCGGCTGCCGCTGCCCGGCGTGCACGCGCGCGTGGGCCGACTACAGCCGCGAGCGGCGCACCGGCGCGTCCTGAGCGCCGCGCCGGCGGGCGCGGCCCAGCACCAGCGCCGTCGCGCACGCCAGCGCCACCACCCCACCGGCCAGGCCGGCGGCCAGGGGCAGCACCCCGGCGGAAGCGAGCGCGTTCGCGCTCAGCGCCAGGACCAGCAGCGCCCACGCGGCGGCGCGCCGGCGCGCGGTGGTCGGCACGAGCCCCGCGGCACGGGCGGGTCGGTCGGTTCGGTCGGTTCGGTCGGGGGTGCGCAGGTCGCTCACTGTGTCCTCTTGGGGGTCCGGGTGGGGGTGTGCTCCGTCGCCGTCCAGGCTGCCCGCCGCGGGCGCCGCGTCCCAGGGTGCGCGCCCCCCTCCTGCCCCGGGGCCACCCCCACCACCTCGCGGTACGCCCTTGACACCCGGGTCCTGCAAGCGCGTAATCGTGTAATGGATGACATCGCAGCATGGTTCGCCGGCCGGTTGCCCGGCGACTGGTTCGAGGGGTCCCCGGAGGTCACGGTGGACCGGGAGGAGATCGTCGTGGTGGGCACCGTGCCCGCCCCCGACGTCGAGGCGGCGGTGCTCGAGCAGGCCGCGGCGGGGCGCGCCGAGCGCTTCCGGGAGGAGACGCGCGCGGCGCGCATGCGCATCGCCGACGAGGCCGAGGCGCGCTTCGGGCGCAAGGTGGCCTGGGGGGTGCGCTGCGGGCCGGTGCGCACCGTGTTCACCAACCTGGCCGTGCCGGTGATGACGCGCCTGCGCCAGCCCGAGCGCCGCCTGCTGGACACCCTCGTCGAGGCGGGCGTGGCGCGCTCGCGCTCGGAGGCGCTGGCGTGGTCGGTGCGCCTGGTGGCCCAGCACCAGGGCGACTGGGTGCAGCAGCTGCGCGACTCGCTCGGGGCGGTGCGCGCCGCGCGGGCGGCCGGCCCGCAGGTGTGAGCGCCCCGGGGGGGGGGGGGGGGGGGGGGGGGGGGGGGGGGGGGGGGGGGGGGGGGGGGGGGGGGGGGGGGGGGGTGTGGGGTCGCCCCGACCAACCCGCTCGGACCGAAGGCACCAG
>NZ_JBJLRD010000028.1:0-60093 GCF_050871305.1 Kineococcus gypseus
AGCCCACCCCGCCCACACCGCCCACCCCGACACCCGCCCGGCCGGGCCCTCGCGCCGCCGCGTCCTGGCCGCCGGCCTGCTGCCGCTGCTGGCCGGCGCCGCCGGCTGCTCCGGCGAGGACGCCGCCGGCGGCTCCGCGCCCGTGCTGGCGCTGAGCTCCATCCCCGACCAGGACCAGGCCACCCTCGCCGCCCGCGACGGGGCGATGGCCGAGCACCTGTCCGCCGCCCTGGGCGTGCGGGTCGAGGTCGTCCCCGTCACCGACTACACGGCCTCCGTGGGCCTGTTCCGCTCCGGCGACCTGGACCTGGTGTTCTTCGGCGGGCTGACCGGCGTGCAGGCCCGCCTGCAGGCGCCGGGCAGCGCGCTGATCGCCCAGCGCGACATCGACAGCGCCTTCACGAGCGTGTTCGTCGCCGGCACCGGCACCGGCATCGCGCCGTTCGGCGACGTCGAGGGGCTGGCGGCCTTCGCCGGGCGCCGCTTCACCTTCGGCTCGGAGACCTCCACGTCGGGACGGCTGATGCCGGCGTACTTCCTGGAGCGGGCCGGGGTGGGGCCGGACGCCTTCGCCGGCGAGCCGGGGTTCTCCGGCTCGCACGACAAGACCCTCGACCTCGTCGAGTCCGGCACCTTCGAGGGCGGCGCGCTCAACAGCCAGGTGTGGCGCTCGCGCGTGGCCGCCGGCACGGTCGACACCGGCGCCGTGCGGGTGGTCTTCGAGACGCCGCCCTACCACGACTACCACTACCTGGCCGGGCCCGGCACCGACGAGCGGTTCGGGGCCGGGTTCACCGACCGGCTGCGCGAGGCGATCACGTCGCTCAGCGCGGCGGACCCGCAGCAGGCCGACGTGCTCGAGCGCTTCGGCGCCGGTGCCTTCGTGCCGGCGCGCGCGCAGGACTACGAGCGGATCGAGGAGATCGGCCGCGACCTCGGCCTGGTGGTGTGAGCGGCCCCGGGAGCTCCGGGGGCGCCGGGGGCGCCGGGGGCGCGCTCGCCGTGGAGGTGCGCGGCGTCGGCCTGGTCCTGGGCGGGCGCACCGTGCTGCGCGGGGTGGACCTGCTCGTCGCGCGCGGTGAGCGGGTGGCGCTGGTGGGTCCCAGCGGTGCGGGCAAGAGCTCGCTGCTGCGGCTGTGCGGCGGCGCGCTGGCCCCCACCACCGGCGCCGTGCGGCTGCTGGGGGAGGACCCCCGGGCGTTGCCGGCGGCGCGGCTGCGCCGGCTGCGCCGCCGCATCGGCACCGTGCACCAGCGCCTGGACCTGGTCGGCCCGCTGCGCGTGGTGCACAACGTCAACGCCGGCCGGCTCGGCGAGTGGGGCACCCTGCGCGCGCTGCGCTCGCTGGTGCGGCCCGTGGACGCCGGGGTGGCCCGTGAGGCGCTGGGCCGGGTCGGGCTGGCCGGGGAGCTGATGCAGCGCACCGACCGGCTCTCCGGCGGCGAGCAGCAGCGCGTCGCGCTGGCCCGGGTCCTCGTGCAGCGCCCGGAGCTCGTGCTGGCCGACGAGCCGGTCTCCAGCCTGGACCCCGGGCACCGCGAGAGCGTCATGCGCCTGCTCGCGGAGGTCGTCACCGGGCCCGGGCGCGCCCTGGTCGTCAGCCTGCACGACCTCGACCTGGCGCAGCGCTGGTGCACGCGCGTGGTGGGCCTGCGCCACGGCGCCGTGCTCTTCGACCTGCCGCCCGCGCGCGTCGGCGAGCGGCACCGCGAGCTGCTGTACCGGGTGGACGGGTGAGCGCCCCGGCACCGCCGTGGTCCACCGGGGCGGCCACCGGGGCGGCGGGCCCGCAGCGCCGGCGCACCGGTGCGCCGCGCCCGCGGCGCGCCGGCGCCCTGCTCGTGCTGGCCGTCGTCGCCTGGGCCGCGTGGGGCAGCGGCCTGGGGCGCGAGCCGGTGCTCAACCCGGGCGGGCGGCACGTGCTGGGCGAGTTCTGGGTGGCCGCGCTGCACCCCGAGCTCTCCCCGGAGCTGCTGCGCACCACCGCGCGCGCCTGCGTGGTCACGGTGGCCTTCGCGCTGCTGGGCACGGTGCTGGCCACCGCCGGCGGCCTGGTCGGCGGCGTGCTCGCCAGCCGCGTGCTGTGGTCGACCACGCCGTTCGACGCACCGGCCCGGCGCGTGCGCCGGCGCGCGGGGTGGCTGCTCACCCGGGGGGCGCTGGGCGTGCCGCGCGGGGTGCACGAGGCGGTGTGGGGCGTGGTGCTGGTCTCGTTCCTGGGCCGCGACCCGCTGGTGGGCGTGCTGGCGATCGCGGTGCCGTTCGGGGCCATCACCGCCACGGTCTACGCCGACCTGATCGACACGACCGCCCGCGCGCAGCACGCGGCCCTCGTCGCCGCCGGCGCCGGGCGCCTGACCGCGCTGGTGTACGGCGTGCTGCCGCTGACGGTGCGGGACCTGACCGCCTACGCGTTCTACCGCTTCGACTGCGCGCTGCGCTCGGCCGTGGTGCTCGGGATGATCGGCGCCGGCGGGGTCGGCCTGGAGCTGAACCTGGCGTTCCAGGCGCTGGACCACGAGCGCACCTGGACGCTGCTGTACGCCCTGGTGGTGCTCGGCGCCCTCGTCGACCGCTGGGGCGCCGCCCTGCGCTCGGGCCGCGGGCGGCGCCGGGTGCCGGCCTCCGCGGCGCTGGCGGCGGTGCTCGCGCTCGCCTCGGCGGTGGTCCTCTCGCCCGACCTCGGCCGGCTCACCGACCCGCGCACCGCCGAGCTGCTGGGCGACCTGGTGCGGCGCGCGGTGCCGCCGGACCCGCCGGGCGGGTGGACGGGCCTGCTCGGCGACGCGGCCGCGACGCTGCGGCTGTCGGTGCTGGCGATCGCGGTCTCCTCGGTGCTGGCCCCCGTGCTGGCGTTCGCCGCCGCGCGCGCCCCGGGCGCCGGGCCGCTGCGCCGCGCGGTCGGCTCGGCGGCGCGCCTGGCCCTGCTGGTGGTGCGGGTGGTCTCCCCGCCGGTGTGGGCGCTGCTGCTGCTCTTCGTGCTCCTGCCGGGCCCGCTGCCGGGGGCGCTGGCCCTGGGCGTCTACAACGCCGGCGTGCTCGGGCGCCTGTTCGCCGAGGTCGTCGAGGACCTCGACGACGCCCCCGCGGCGGCCCTGCGCGCCGCGGGGGCCGGGGCCGTGGCCACGTCCTGCTACGCCGTGCTGCCGCTGGCGCTGACCCGCTTCGCCGCGTACGCGCTCTACCGCTGGGAGGTCGCGATCCGCGACTCCGTCGTCGTCGGCGTCGTCGGCGCCGGGGGGCTGGGCCGGGTGCTGGAGTCCGAGCGCGCCTCCTTCGACCACGCCGGGGTGCTCGCGGTGGTCCTGGCGCTGCTGGTCCTCTCCGTGCTCGTGGACCTGCTCAGCGCGCGGGCGCGGCGGGCGCTGGGCTGACGCGGCCGGCGCGCACCGGTGAGTCCGGCCGCGCGCGCCGGTCCACCCCGCGGACGCAGCGCCCACCGGGCGCGAGGACGCGCGAGGAAAGGAGGGGCGTGGTGTCGGAGGCCTTCCCTAGGGTTCCCCCCATGGCAGCGACGAGCACGGCGCCCGTGCGGACGGGATCCCCGGCGGTCGAAGCACGGGGACTGGTGAAGAGGTACGGCGACGTGACCGCGGTGGCGGGCGTCGACCTGACGGTGCCCACGGGCACCGTCCTGGCCCTGCTGGGCCCGAACGGCGCGGGCAAGACGACGACGGTGCGGATGCTCACGACGCTGCTGGCCCCCGACGGGGGCAGCGCGACGGTCGCGGGCGTGGACGTCGTGGCCGACCCGCGCGAGGTGCGCCGGCGCATCGGCCTGTCGGGCCAGTACGCGGCGGTGGACGAGAACCTCACGGGGTTCGAGAACCTCGACATGGTGGGGCGGCTGTACCACCTGGGTCGCAAGCGCTCCAAGGAGCGCGCCTGGCAGCTGCTGGAGCAGTTCGACCTGACGGACGCGGCCAAGCGCGTGGCCAAGACCTACTCCGGCGGCATGCGCCGCCGCCTGGACCTCGCGGGCGCGCTGGTGGCCGAGCCGCCGGTGCTCTTCCTCGACGAGCCGACCACGGGCCTGGACCCCCGCAGCCGCAACGACATGTGGGACCTGCTGACGACCATGGTCGGCGGCGGCACCACCCTGCTGCTGACCACCCAGTACCTGGAGGAGGCCGAGCGCCTCGCCGACGAGATCGTCGTCATCGACCACGGCCGCGTCATCGCCCGCGGTACCGCCGACGACCTCAAGACCAGCGTGGGCGGTCAGCGCGTGGAGGTCGTCGTGGCCGCCGACGCCGACGTGGACGCCGCGGTCGCGGTGCTGCACGAGGTGTCCGTCGGCGAGCTGCAGGTCGAGCGCCGCGCCCGCCGGGTCACCGCGCCGGTGACCTCCGGCACCCAGGTGCTCGTGGGCGTCCTGCAGCGCCTGGGCGAGGTCGGCATCGTCCCGCTGGACGCGGGGCTGCGCCGCCCCACCCTGGACGACGTGTTCCTGACGCTGACGGGCAAGCCGGCCGAGGAGCTCGCCGGCGACGAGGGGCCGGGGGGACCGGCGAAGCCGAGGAAGCCGACGACGAAGGAAGGGGTGCGGCCGTGAGCGCGGTGGCGGAGGTGCTCGCCGACAGCTCGGTGATCGCCAAGCGGAACATCCTGAAGATCACGAGGATCCCCGACCTGCTGGTCGGCACCCTCATCTCGCCCATCATGTTCATCCTGCTGTTCGGCTACGTCTTCGGCGGGGCGATCGGGACCCCGGGGGGCGGCTCCGCGGGCGACTACCGCGAGTTCCTCGTGCCGGGCATCTTCGCCCAGACGGTGATCTTCGGCGCCACCGTCACCGGCGCCGGCATCGCCGACGACATGCAGAAGGGCATCATCGAGCGGTTCCGCTCGCTGCCCATGACGCAGTCCTCGGTGCTCGTGGGCCGCACCGCCTCCGACGTCGTGCTCAACGTCATCGTCGTGGTCATCATGTCGCTGACGGGCCTGGTCATCGGCTGGCGGATCCGCACCTCGTTCCTCGACGCGGTGGTCGGCTTCGGGCTGCTGCTGCTGTTCGCCTACGCGATCTCGTGGGTGATGGGCCTGCTGGGCCTGCTCATCCGCACCCCGGAGGCGTTCAACAACCTGGTGTTCCTGACCGTGTTCCCGCTGACGTTCGTCACGAACGCCTTCGTGCCGCTGGAGACCTTCCCCGGCCCGCTGAAGGTGGTCGCCCAGTGGAACCCGGTGTCCACGCTCGTGCAGGCCGCGCGCGAGCGCTTCGGCAACGTGCCGCCGGGCACCGAGCTGGGCAGCTGGTCGCTGCAGAACTCCGAGCTGTACACGCTGCTGTGGATCCTCGTGATCCTCGCGGTGTTCGTGCCGCTGGCCACCCGGCAGTACCGGCGGGCCGCGGCCCGCTGAGGCCGGCCGCGCGCGCGCCCCGGGCCCCCTGCCGCACCCCGCGGCGGGGGGCCCTCGCGCGCCCGGCGCTCAAGGCGCCCCCGCGCCCGCCCGATCCCTGACCGGGGACCCCCGCGCCGGGCGGCGGCCCGTCAGCGGCCGGGGGGTGCGGGATCGTGGGAGCGCGTCGTGCGGACAGGACCGGGCGCGGGCTGCGCGCACCGCTGCGCCGGGCGCTGGGCGCCGTGCTGGGCTGCGCGCTGGCCGGCGCCGCGGCGCTGGGCGGGGCGGGCACCGCCGCCGCCGCGCCCGTGCCCGCCACCCACCCCGACGTGCAGGAGCGCCAGGTCGTCGACGGCATCAACGCCGAGCGCGCCGCGCGCGGCCTGCCCCCGCTGGCCGAGCTCGCCGACGTCTCCGCCGTCGCGCAGCGCTGGGCCGACGCGGAGGCGGCCACCGGGCAGTACCGGCACAACCCCGCCGCCGGCGCCGAGCTCGCCGGCTACTCCGCCACCGGCGAGGTGATCCACCTGAGCCTGCGGCTGGACACCGACGGCGCCTGGGCGGTGCGCGGCTGGATGGACTCCCCGCCGCACCGCGCGATCCTGCTGGGCGACTTCACCGGCGTGGGCGTCGGCGTGGCCGTCGGCCCGCCGCGCCGGCCCGGCGCGCAGGCCGAGGTGCACTACGTCGTGGACGCGGTGCGCGGCACCCGCCCGTCCACGGTGCTCGCGTCCTCGCCGGTGGTGGCCACCTTCGCGAACGGCGCCGCCGTGCACCGCCTGCAGGGCGCGATCCTGGCGCGCTACCGCGCCCTGGGCGGTCCCGGCGGCCTGCTGGGTGCGCCGACCACCTCCGAGCTGCCCACCCCCGACCGCGCCGGGCGCTTCACCCACTTCGAGCGCGGCTCGCTGTACTGGGCGCCGGCCACCGGCGCGCAGGTGGTGCGCGGCGCGATCCGCGGCGAGTGGGCCGGGCTGGGCTGGGAGCGCTCGGCGCTGGGGTACCCCACCGGCGAGGAGTTCGCCGTGCGCGACGGCGGGCGCGCGCAGCGCTTCGCCGGCGGCCTGGCGTACTGGACGTCGGCGCTGGGCGCCCACGCCGTGCACGGCGCCATCGGCGCGCACTACGCCGCGCAGCGCTGGGAGAGCGGCCCGCTGGGCTACCCGCGCACCGGCGAGTACGCCGTGCCCGGCGGGGTGCGCCAGGACTTCCAGGGCGGCTCGCTGACCTACCGCTGGGCCGAGCGGCGCGTCACGCGCTCCTGAGCGCCGCCGCGGAGCCTCACAGCAGCGGCACGACGCCCGCGAGCAGCGCCGCGCAGCGCGGCGCGGCCTCGCGGCCGGCCTCGAGGACCTCCTCGTGCGAGAGCGGCTGGTCGGACACGCCCGCGGCGAGGTTGGTCACCAGGGAGAACCCCAGCACCTCCAGCCCGGCGTGCCGGGCGGCGATCGCCTCCAGCGCCGTCGACATGCCCACCAGCGTCGCGCCCAGCACCCCGGCCATGCGCACCTCGGCGGGCGTCTCGTACTGCGGTCCGCGGAACTGCGCGTACACGCCCTCGGGCAGCTCCGGGTCCACCCCGCGGGCCAGCGCGCGCAGGCGCGAGGAGTACAGGTCCGTCATGTCCACGAAGGTGGCGCCCTCGAGCGGGGTGGCGGCGGTGAGGTTCAGGTGGTCGGCGATGAGCACCGGCGAACCGGGTGCCAGCGCCGGGTCGAGCCCCCCGCAGCCGTTCGTCAGCAGCGCGGTGCGGCAGCCCGCCGCGGCGGCGGTGCGCACCCCGTGCGCCACCGCCCGCACCCCGCGGCCCTCGTAGAAGTGGGTGCGCGGCAGCACCAGCGCGCGCAGCGGCTCGGCCCCCGGGCGCTGCACCCGCAGCGAGCGCACCGTGCCCGCGTGGCCGACCACGGCGGGCGCGCTGAAGCCGGGCACCTGCGTGGCGGGCACCTCCGCGACGACCTCGCCGAGGCGGTCGGCGGCCGCCGCCCAGCCCGAGCCCAGGAACAGCGCCACGTCGTGGCCGGGCACGCCCGTCAGCTCCGCCACCCGCCGCGCGGCGAGCGCGGCCAGGTCGAACGGGTCCTCGGGCAGGTCCGCGGGGGCGGGGGGAGCGGCGTTCGTCACGGCCCCACCCTAGGCGCGGCGAGCCCGGGCGGCGGCGGCCCGGTCGGCGCCGCGCGCGGGGTGCTCAGGCGTCGTTGGAGCGGCAGGGCCGCGCGCGCAGCGCCAGCACGTAGTCGTGCGGGGCGCCGCCGGCCTCGGCGGCGTCGGCCAGCCCGCCCAGGTAGCGGGCCGTGGGCAGCCCGCCCTCGTAGTCGTCGAGCACGTACGTCCACGCCACCACGTCGCCGTCGAGGGTCTTCACCCGCACCCGCACCTTGCGGAACAGGCCCAGGTCGACGCCCTCCAGCTCGTCCAGGCGCCCCTGGTCGGCGTCGGTGACGTCGTACAGCGCCACGTACACCTGCTCGCCGGGCGCCTCCACGACCGTGGCCACCGGCCCCTGCCAGCTGCGGTCCTCGCCGCCGAAGGTCAGCCGCCAGCCCAGCAGCCACCCCGTCGAGCGCAGCGGGGAGTGCGGGGCTTTGCGCCCCATCACCTCGGGGTCGAGGTTGGTGGCGTACGCGGCGTAGGCGGGCACGTGAACGGGCACGAGGGAAGACTGTAGGACGCCGCGGTGCCCGCGGTGCCCGCGGCGCCCGCGCGGGGGCGCCCGGCGCCGCTCCCGGGCGGACGGGTGCCCGCTGCTGCCGGGCGGGCCGGCGCCCACCGGCGCGGGGGAGACCGGTGTCGCAGGTGTGGGCGACCATGGGGGGGTGAGCCCCACGAGCGCCTCCCCGATCGCCAAGCGCCAGCGCGTCGCCGTCCTCGGCGGCGGCCCCGGCGGGTACGAAGCCGCGCTGGTGGCCTCCCAGCTCGGCGCCGACGTCACCGTCGTCGAGCGCCAGGGCCTGGGCGGGTCCACCGTGCTGACCGACGTGGTGCCCTCCAAGACCCTCATCGCCACCGCCGAGACGATGACCACGGTCGGCGGCTCCACCGAGCTGGGCGTGCGCTTCCCCGGCGGCGCCGGCGCCGACACCGAGCCGGCCGGGTCGGTGACCGTGGACCTCGGCCGCGTGCACCAGCGGGTGAAGTCCCTGGCCCTGTCGCAGTCCGCGGACGTGCGCGCCCGCCTGGAGAAGGAGGGCGTGCGCGTCCTGTCCGGCGAGGGGCGCCTGGACGGGCCCTCCGCCCTCGTCGTCACCGGCGGCGACGACGCCGGCGAGCGCGTGGAGGCCGACGTCGTGCTCGTCAGCACCGGCTCGAGCCCGCGCACCCTTCCCGACGCGCAGCCCGACGGCGAGCGCATCCTCACCTGGAAGCAGGTCTACGACGTCCAGGAGCTGCCCGAGCACCTCATCGTCGTCGGCTCCGGCGTCACCGGCGCCGAGTTCGCCAGCGCCTACGACGCCCTGGGCGCGCACGTCACCCTCGTCTCCAGCCGCGACCGCGTGCTGCCCGGCGAGGACGCCGACGCCGCCGAGGTCCTCGAGCAGGTCTTCCGCCGCCGCGGCATGGACGTCGTGGGCCGCTCGCGCGCGGAGAAGGTGGAGCGCCACGGCGACACCGTGACCGTCACCCTCTCCGACGGGCGCACCCTGGAGGGCTCGCACTGCCTCGTGGCGGTCGGCGCCGTGCCCAACACCGCCGGCATCGGCCTGGAGGAGGCCGGGGTGTGGACCTCGCAGTCCGGGCACGTGGACGTGGACAAGGTCTCGCGCACCTCCGCGCGCGGCGTCTACGCCGCCGGCGACTGCACCGGGGTGCTGCCGCTGGCGTCCGTGGCCGCCATGCAGGGGCGCATCGCCATGTGGCACGCCCTGGGCGACACGGTGGCCCCGCTGAAGCTGCGCTCGGTGTCCTCCAACGTCTTCACCTCCCCGGAGATCGCCACCGTCGGCTGGACGCAGAGCCAGATCGACTCCGGCGAGGCGCAGGGCGAGATCGTCAAGCTGCCGCTGTCCACCAACGCGCGCGCGAAGATGCTCGGCATCCACGACGGGTTCGTGAAGCTGTTCTGCCGCAGCGGGTCGGGCACCGTCATCGGCGGCGTGGTCGTCGCCCCGCGCGCCAGCGAGCTGATCTTCCCCATCACGCTGGCGGTGGAGAAGCGCCTCAACGTCGACGACGTCGCGCACGCCTTCACGGTGTACCCCTCCCTCAGCGGCTCGCTGGCCGAGGCGGCGCGGCAGCTGCACGTGATGGGGGAGTGATGCCGCGGGGGTGGACCGCGGGGCGCGCGGCGCGCACCATCGGTGCATGAGCGGCGCAGCGGGCGAGGGCGGGACCGGGGAGCACCGGGCGGCGGGTCCGGAGGGGCCGGGGGAGCCGGAGGTCCCCGCGGTGGCCGAGCGGCTGCCCCTGCTGCACGCGGGCGCCCGCCCGCCGGAGCCGTGGCGGCAGCGGGCGCTCGCCCTGCGCGGCACCCTGCCGCAGCTGGCCCGCAACCCCGTGGTCGTCAGCGCCTCGACGGTGGCGCTGACCCTGGCCGCGCGCGTGGCGCTCGACGTGGCCCGGCGCGCCCTGGGCGCACCGGCCGCGGCGGCCCCGGCGCGGGTGGACGTCGGCGGGCACGTGGTGCACCACGTCCACGTCGTGCAGCACCTGCACGTGGTGCACCACACCTCCTCGCCGATCGGCTGGCCGGCGCTGTCGGCACCACCGCGGCGCTGACGGGGCCGGCGACGGGGCCGGCGTACGTCGTCAGGTGCGCGGACCGCCCGGGCGCCTGGCGCGCACCAGCGCCGCCGCGGCCGGGGCCACCGCCAGCGCGGTGACGGCCAGCGCCGGCGCCACGAGCGCGGGCACCGCGGCCGGCAGCACCGCGCCGAGGGTCGCCAGCAGCACCAGCGGCACCAGCAGCGCGAGCGGTAGGCCGAGCAGGCCCGTGCGAGCCAGGTCGTGCTCCAGCACGCCGGCGGCGACCCGGACCACCCCGCCCGCCCCGCCCGCCGACCGCCCGTGCGCGTCGGCGGCGAGGGTCGCGTCGGCCGCGAGGGCGGCGGCGCCCGCCGCGACCAGCAGCACCAGCAGGACCGGCAGCGCCGGGTGCGCCAGCAGCCGGCGTGCCGCGCGGGGTGCGGGGCGCTCGGGGTCGTCCGCGCGGGCGGCGGTGGGGGTGGGCACGGAGACCTCCTGCGAGCGGCGGGGCTGCGCCCGGACGGGCGCGGTCCGAACCCTGGCGCGCCGGCGGGGCCGCGGTCGCTGGCGCGCGCCCCCCTCCCGCGGTGGGGTCAGCCCCACCCCCGCGACGGGTGCGCGCACGCTGCCGCCGGGCACCCGCGCCGCCCTACTGTTCACGTCGTGAGCGACGAGACGATGCGCTGGGCCGCAGCGGTTCCCGCGGCGAACCACCCCGGCGGCGCGCTGCGCCGCTGGGCGCGCGGGTGGTGGGCGGTGGTGCACCTGGTGCTGCACCCCTTCGTCCTCGGCCTGCACCTGACCGCGCTGGTGCTGCTGATCACCGGCACCGCGCTGGTGCCGGTGGTGGGCACCGGCCTGCCGCTGCTGCTGCTGGCCCGGCTGCTCGTGGCCGCCGGCGCCCGCCTGGAGCGCTACCGGCTGGCCGCCGTGCTGGACGTGCGGGTGCCCGCCCCGCCGCGGCACCCGCGGGCCACCGGCCCCTGGTGGCGCCGCGTCGTGCTCGACCCGCGGCCGTGGCGCTACGCCGGGCACCTGGCGCTGGTGAGCACCTTCGGGGTGCTGGGCGCCGGCGTGGTGCTGGCCCTGACCGCCACCGGGCTGGCCGCCCTGGCGGCCCCCGCGGTCAGCGCCGCCCTCGGCCACGCCGGCGAGCACGCCTGGCCGTTCGGCATCCCCGGCACCGTGCGCGCCCCCGCGCTGCTCGTCGTGGCCGTCGGGGTGCTGCTGCTGGCGGCCGCCCCGCCGGTGGCGGCCGCCTTCGCGGCGGTGGAGGTGCAGGTGGCCCGGGTGCTGCTGGGCGCCGGGCGCGGGGAGCGCGAGGCGGAGCTGCGCCGGCGCGTGGTGACCCTCACCGAGACGCGCTCGCGCGCCGTCGACTCCGTCGAGGCCGAGCGCCGCCGCATCGAGCGCGACCTGCACGACGGCCCGCAGCAGCGCCTGGTCTCGCTGGCCATGCAGCTGGGTATGGCCAAGCGCGCCCTGGACCGGGGCGGGCCCGAGGCGGCCCGCGAGCTCCTCGAGGCCGCCAGCGGCTCGGCCACCGCCGCCATCGCGGACATGCGCCACGTCGCGCGCGGCATCCACCCCCCGGTGCTCACCGACCGCGGCCTGGACGCGGCCGTCTCAGCGCTGGCCGCCGCCAGCCCGGTGCCGGTGGAGGTGGAGGTGCACCTGCCGCCCGGGCAGCGACCCAGCCCCACCGCCGAGGCCATCGCCTACTTCTGCGTCTCCGAGGCGCTGACGAACACCGCCAAGCACGCGCGCGCCTCGCGCGCGGTGGTGCAGCTGTGGCACGAGGCCGCCCCCGGCGCCGGGCTGCTGCGCGTGCGCGTCAGCGACGACGGCGTCGGCGGCGCGGCCCCGGCCGGCGGCACGGTCGCCGACGGCGGCAGCGGGCTGCGGGGCCTGTCCGACCGCCTGGCCGCGGTCGACGGCCGCCTGCACGTGGACAGCCCGCCCGGCGGCCCCACCGTCCTGGAGGTCGCGGTGCCGTGGGCGGCCGGGGGCGGGCGGTGAGCGCGCCCGCCGTCCCGGCCGGCGCCGCCGGGCAGGCGCCGCTGCGGGTGGTGCTCGCGGAGGACTCCGTGCTGCTGCGCGAGGGGCTGGTGCAGCTGCTGCGCGCCGAGGGCGTCGACGTCGTCGCCGCCGTCGAGGACGCCGAGTCGCTGCTGCGCGCGGCCGACGAGCACCGCCCGGACCTGGTGCTGACCGACGTGCGGATGCCGCCGACGTTCCGCGACGAGGGGCTGCGCGCCGCGATCGCCGTGCGCGGGCAGCACCCCGGCACCGCCGTGCTGGTCCTGTCGCAGTACGTGGAGGAGAGCTACGCCGCCGAGCTGCTCGGCGGGCGGGCGCGCGGGGTGGGGTACCTGCTCAAGGACCGCGTCGGCGACGTGGAGGAGTTCGTCACCACCGTGCGCCGCGTCGCCGCCGGCGGCACCGCGGTGGACCCCGAGGTGGTCTCCCAGCTGCTCTCGCGCGCCCGGCGCGACGACCCCCTGGAGCACCTGACGCCCCGCGAGCTGGAGGTGCTGCAGCTCATGGCCGAGGGCCGCTCCAACACGGCGATCGCCAGCCGGCTCGTCGTGACCGACAAGGCCGTGGAGAAGCACGTGTCGAACATCTTCGCCAAGCTCGGGCTGCCCCCGGACACCGGGGACCACCGCCGCGTCCTGGCGGTGCTGCACCACCTGGGTGCCGCCGCCCGTCCCGGGGAGGGCGCGTGAGCACCCCGACCGTCCCGCTGGCCGTGGACGTCCCGCCGGCCGCGGCGCCGCGGCGCCCGCGCGGGCGCGCCGCCCTGGCCGTGCTGGCCGTGCTCGTCGTCGCCGCGGCCGGCGTGGACGTGCTCGGCGACGTGACCGCCACCCGCACCGCGACCACCGAGGTGTTCGACGGTCCGGTGCGCCAGGTGCGCGCCGAGGGCGGCACCGGCGACGTGCGCGTCACCGCCGCCGACGTGGCGCGGGTGCAGGTGCGCGCCCTGGTGCACGAGGGCTGGACCGACGCCGGGGCGAGCGCCGCGCTGGCCGACGGCGTGCTGCGCCTGGACAGCTCGTGCGAGAGCGGCTGGTGGAGCCCGTGCGAGGTCTCCTGGGAGGTCGAGGTGCCCGAGGGCGTGGACCTGGCGCTGCGCACCGGCACCGGCGACCAGAAGCTGAGCGGGCGCTTCGGCCGGGTCGGCGCGGACGTCGGCACCGGCGACGTGGAGGCCTCCGGCGCCGACGCCGACGAGGTCGACGTGCGGGCCGGCACCGGCGACGTGGAGCTGGGCGGCGCCTACCGCGAGGTGCGGGTGCGCACCGGCACCGGCGACGTGGAGGTCGACGTCGTGCAGCCGCCGGACTCCGTGGAGCTGACCACCGGCACCGGCGACGTGGACCTGCAGCTGCCCGACGTCGAGGGTGGTTACGCCGCCGGCGCCACCAGCTCCTTCGGCGACGTGGTGCTCGACCTGCCCGTCGACGACGACTCCCCGCGCGCGGTGCGGGTGACGGCCTCCACCGGTGACGTGGAGGTCCTCACGCGCTGAGCGCCGGCCTCACGCGCTGAGCGCGCCGGGCACCGGCTCGGAGCCGATCACCGCGGAGGTCGCCGCCCACAGCCGGCGGGCGAGGTCCTCGTCGTCGGCGGGCGGCCGCACCGGCTCGAAGCGCACCCGCTCGTCGCGGCGGCGCAGGCCCAGGCCCACCAGCAGGCGCGGGTCCACGTCCGGTGCCGTCGCGGCGTGCAGCTGCGGCAGGGCGCCGACGGCCGGGTCGCGCGCCAGCAGCAGGTGCAGCGCGGCGGAGACCGCGCGCTGCGCGCCGGTGGCGTCGCGGTCCAGCGCCGTCGTCGCCACGCCGGGGTGCGCGGCCAGGGAGCGCACCGGCGAGCCGGCCCGGCGCAGCCGGCGCTCCAGCTCCAGGGCGAAGAGCAGGTTGGCCGTCTTGGAGGCGACGTAGGCGCGCGCCGGGGACCAGCCGCGCGCCAGGGCGAGGTCGTCCGGGTCGAGCGCGCCGCGCAGGCGCCGGTACAGCCCCGAGGTGACGGTGACGACCCGCGGGTCGCGCCCGCGCTCGAGCAGCGGCAGCAGGTGCGCGGTCAGCTCGGCGTGGCCGACGTGGTTGGTCGCCAGGGTCAGCTCCACGCCCCGGGGGGTCAGCTCCCGGCGCGCGGCGCTGGTGCCGGCGTTGTTGAGCAGCACGTCGAGGCGCTCGTGGCGCTCGCGCACGGCGGCGGCGAAGGCGGCCACCGAGGCGGGGTCGGCGAGGTCCAGGCGGTGCACCTCGGCGCGCGCGGCGCCGGGGTGACCGGCGACGGCGGCGCGCGCCCGGGCGGTGTCGCGGGCGGTGAGCACCACGTGCGCGCCCGCGTCGAGCAGGCGCAGGGCGGACTCGCGGCCCAGGCCGCTGCTGGCGCCGGTGACCACGACGGTGCGCCCGCTCTGGTCGGGCACGTCGGCGGCGGTCCAGCGCACGGGAGCGGGCGGGGCGGGGGGCGGGACGGGACCGGGCACGGGGGCCTCCTCGGAGAGAGCGGATGGTGCATCCGGTCACGACCGTAGCACCGGAGCGGACGATCCATCCGTTCTCGCGGCGACCCGCGTACGCTGGAGCCCGTGAGCACCGGCACCCCGCTGCGGGCGGACGCCGCCCGCAACCGCGAGCGCGTCGTCGAGGTCGCCCGCCGCCACCTCCTCGAGCACGGGCTGCCGTTCCCCATGAACGCGCTCGCGCGCAGCGCCGGGGTGGGCGTGGGCACCGTCTACCGGCACTTCCCCACCCAGGAGGCGCTGCTGGAGGCCATCGCGCTGCCGGGCCTGCGCGCGCTGACGGGGGAGGTGCGCGCGGCCGCGGCGCTGGAGGAGCCGGCCGCGGCGCTGCGCGCGGTGCTGGCCGCCGCCCTGGCGCGCCTGCGCGCCGACGCCGGCCTGGCCGCCGTCCTGGCCGCCACCGGGTTCCCCGGCGCCGACCGCGCCGAGCTGGTGCGCGAGCTGCAGGCCGGCACCGAGGAGGTGCTCGAGCGCGCCCGGCGCGCCGGCGCCGTGCGCGCGGGCATCGGCGCCGACGACGTGCGCCGCCTGCTGTGCGGGGTCGACCACGCGGTGCGCAGCGGCGGCGACGACCGCACCGCGCCCTACCTCGACGTCCTCGTCGCCGGCCTGCGCGGCTGAGCGCGCCGCCGCGGCGGGGTGGGTCGGCCGGTCGGCCGGGGCGGGTCAGTCGAGGATCTCGCAGATGACCGTGCCGGTGGTGGTGGTGCCGCCCTGCTGCGCGGTCAGGCCGGTGATCGTGCCGGACTTGTGCGCGGTCAGCGGCTGCTCCATCTTCATCGCCTCGAGCACCGCGACGAGGTCGCCGGCCTGCACGCGGTCGCCCTCGGCGACCTCCACCTTCACGATCGTGCCCTGCATGGGCGCCACCAGCGCGTCCGGGTTCGCCGAGGAACCCGCCTGCGCCTTCGCCCCGCGCCGGCCGCGCCCGCCGCGGTGGGTGGTGCTGCGGTACGCGCGCGCCACCGCCGCCCCGGCGGCCACGCCGGCGCGCGAGATCTCGTGCCCGGCGCGGGAGAGCTGGGCGTTGAGCTGGTCCACCGGCAGCGAGACCTCCAGGCGCTTGCCGGCGACCTCCACCACGATCGTCTCGCGGTGCCCGGCGCCCTCGCCGGCCGCGTGCAGCTCACCGGCGCCCGGCAGCACCGAGGCGTCGAACTCCGTCTCGATCCAGCGCGTGTGCACCGCGAAACCCCGCGGGCCGCTCGCCGCGAACGCCGGGTCGGCCACCACCGCGCGGTGGAACGGCAGCACCGTGGGCACGCCCTCGACCTGGAACTCCGCCAGCGCGCGCGCCGCGCGCGCCAGCGCCTGCTCGCGGGTGGCGCCGGTGACGATCAGCTTGGCCAGCAGCGAGTCGAAGTCCTGGGAGACCTCCACCCCGCCGCTGACGGCCGCGGTGCGCGGGTCGATGCCGGTGTCCACGCGCACGCCCGGGCCGCTGGGCAGGGAGAAGCGGGTCAGCCGGCCCGGGCGCGGCAGGAAACCGGCCGCGGGGTCCTCGCCGTTGACGCGGAACTCGATGGAGTGCCCGCGGGTGGCGACCTCCTCGTAGCCCAGCGCCTCCCCGCGCGCGATGCGGAACTGCTCGACCACCAGGTCCAGGCCGCTGACCTCCTCGGTGACCGGGTGCTCGACCTGCAGGCGGGTGTTGACCTCCAGGAACGCCAGCGTGCCGTCGGCGGCGACGAGGAACTCCACCGTGCCGGCGCCGACGTAGCCGGCCTCGCGCACGATCGCCAGCGAGGCGCGGCGCAGCTCGGCGTCCTGCTCGGGGCTCAGGAACGGCGCGGGCGCCTCCTCCACCAGCTTCTGGTGCCGGCGCTGCAGCGAGCAGTCGCGGGTGGAGACGACCACCGCGCCGCCGTGGGCGTCGGCCAGCACCTGCGTCTCCACGTGCCGGGGGCGGTCCAGGTAGCGCTCCACGAAGCACTCCCCGCGCCCGAACGCGGCCTCCGCCTCGCGCACCGCCGAGGCGTACAGCTCGGCGACGTCCTCGCGCCGGCGCGCCACCTTCAGCCCGCGCCCGCCGCCGCCGAAGGCCGCCTTGATGGCGATGGGCAGGCCGTGCTCGTCGGCGAAGGCGAGGACCTCCTCCGCGCCGGAGACGGGGTCGGGGGTGCCGGCCACCAGGGGCGCGCCCGCGCGCGCGGCCAGGTGGCGGGCGGAGACCTTGTCGCCCAGCGCCTCGATGGCCGCGGGCGGCGGGCCCACCCACGTCAGCCCCGCGTCGATCACCGCCTGCGCGAACGCCGCGTTCTCCGAGAGGAACCCGTACCCGGGGTGCACCGCGTCCGCGCCGGCGCGCAGCGCGACCTCCACGAGCTTGCCCGCGTCGAGGTAGCTCTCGCGGGCCGTCGTGCCGCCCAGCGCGTACGCCTCGTCGGCCACGCGCACGTGCAGCGCGTCCCGGTCGCCCTCGGAGTACACCGCCACCGAGGCGACGCCCGCGTCGCGCGCGGCGCGCGCCACGCGCACCGCGATCTCGCCGCGGTTGGCGATGAGCACCTTGGTGACGGGGCCCGTCACCGCCAGGCCGCCCCGCGGGGTCGGCTCGGTGGCGGCGGGCTCGGGGGAGGTCATGCGGTGCGCTCCGGGGTTTCGGCGGCTGGGCGGGCGACGGCTGAGACTACTGCCCGCCCCCGGCGACACGCTCCCCGCGCTCGCGCGCCGCCGGGGTCCACAGCTGCGGCCAGGCCACGCCCGCCTCGCGCACCAGTTCGCGCAGCAGCGGCAGCGAGACGCCGACCACCGCGTGCGGGTCGCCCTCCACGCCGCGCACGAACGCCCCGCCCAGGCCGTCGAGGGTGAAGGCCCCGGCCACCGCCAGCGGCTCGCCGGTGGCGACGTAGGCGTCGACCTCCTCGTCGGTGACGTCGGCGAAGTGCACCGTCACCGAGGCCACCGAGCCCAGCGTGGCGCCCGAGCCGTCCTCGCGGGCGTCCACCAGCCAGTGCCCGGTGTGCAGCACCCCGCTGCGCCCGCGCATGGCGCGCCAGCGCTCGCGGGCCTGCGCGGCGTCGGCGGGCTTGCCGTGCACCTGCTTGAGGCCGTCGGGCCCGGTCAGCTCCAGCACGGAGTCGCAGCCGAGCACCAGCGCGTCCTCGGCGACCTCCTCGCGCCCGGCGACGTCCTCGGCCTTGGCGCGGGCCAGCACCAGGGCGACGTCCTCGCCGTCGGTGACGCCGTAGCGCTCGACGACCGCGGGCTCGTCGACGCCGGAGACGAGCACGGCCGGGTCCAGGCCGGCCGCGCGCAGGGTGGCGAGGCGGGCGGGGGAGGCGGAGGCGAGCAGCAGCGACGGCACGCCCCGCATCCTCGCACCCGCCCGCGCACCCCACCCCGGCCGCGGGCCCCCGGCGCAGCGAGGGCGGCGAGGACGGCGGGCGCTCAGCGCAGCAGGGCCTCGCGCAGCACGTCCAGGCCCACCGGCCCCAGGTCCAGGGCGCGGCGGTGGAAGGCGACGAGGTCGAAGGCGGCGCCCTCGCGCCGCCGCACCTGCTCGCGCACCGACTCCCACAGCCGCTGGCCGACCTTGTAGCTGGGCGCCTGACCGGGCCAGCCGAGGTAGCGGTCCAGCTCGAAGCGCAGGACGTCCTCGTGGTTGCGCGAGCAGCTCGTCAGGTACGCCCACGCGCCCTCGTACGTCCACGCCCCGCCGCCGACCTCGGCGGGCGCCTCGAAGCCGCAGTGCACGCCGACGTCGATGACCACGCGCGCCGCGCGCAGCAGCTGCGCGTCGAGCATGCCCAGCACCTCGCCCGGCGTGCGCAGCAGGCCCAGGTCCGCGGCCAGGCGCTCGGCGTACAGCGCCCAGCCCTCCCCGTGCCCGGAGACCCAGCAGCCCTGCCGGCGCCAGCGGTTCAGCAGCTCGCGGCGCACCGCGGTCTGCCCGATCTGCAGGTGGTGCCCGGGCACGCCCTCGTGGTGCACGGTGGTCGCCTCGCGCCACGTGGAGAAGCGCGTCTGCCCGGCCGGCACCGCCCACCACATCCGCCCCGGGCGGGAGAAGTCCTCGCTGGGGCCGGTGTAGTAGATGCCGCCGCCGGTGGTGGGCGCGATGCGGCACTCCAGCCGGCGCACCTGCTCGGGGATGTCGAAGTGGGTGCCGGCCAGCGCCGCGACGGTCTCGTCGGAGCGCTGCTGCATCCAGTCGCGGAACGCCTCCGCGCCGGTGAGGACGGTGGAGGCGTCGGCGTCCAGGGCGGCCACGGCGGCGTCCACGTCCGGCGAGCCGGTGATCCCCCGGGCGGTGGCGGCCATCTCCGCGCGCACCCGGGCGACCTCCTCCAGCCCCCACGCGTACGTCTCGGCCAGGTCCACGCGCGCGCCGAGGAACCAGCGCGAGGACAGCTCGTAGCGCTCGGCGCCCACGGCGTCGGCCGCCGGGGCCAGCGGCGCCAGCTCGGTGCGCAGGAAGCGCGCCAGCTCCCCGTAGGCCGCCGCGGCCGCGGCGGCGCCGCGGGTGACGTCGGCGGCCAGCGGGCCCGGCAGCGGCCGCCCGCCCGCGGCCGCACCGGCGGCGAAGGCGGCGAAGAACCCCTGCGCCGCGGCGTGGGAGTCGGCCTCGGCGGCGCACGCGGCGACCTGGCGCGCCGCGGCCACCCGCTCGGGCGCGGCCGCGGCGCGCAGGCTCTCGACGTACCCGCCCACCGCCGCGGGCACGGCCGCCAGGCGCCGGGCCACGTCGGCCCAGTCGTCCTCGTCCTCGGTGGGCACCAGGTCGAAGACCATGCGCAGGTCCTGCAGCGGGGAGGCGATGACGTTGAGGTCGCCGAGGTCCTCGCCGGCCGCGTGCAGCTCCAGCTCCAGGCCCAGGCGCTCGCGCAGCACCGCGGCCGTGACGCGGTCGACGTCGTCGACGGCCTCCGCGCGCTCCACCGCCGCCAGGGTCCGCCGGGCCAGGGCGGCCACCTCGGCCAGCCCGTCGGGGGAGCGGTCGCCCAGGCCGGGGGCGGGGTCGGGCACGCCCAGGGACAGCGCCAGCGCCGGCTGCAGCCGCAGCAGCGCGCTCAGGTGGTCCTCGGCGATCGCGTCCAGGGCGGTGGGCCGGCGCGGGGAGCTGCTCACCGCGCCGACCCTAGCGGCGGCCCCCGCCCCGGGCCCCGCGTCCGGCTGCTCAGGCGGTGGCGAGCGCCGCGGCGTCCGCGGCGGCGGCCAGCTGCGGCACGAGCCGGTCCATCTGCCACGGCAGGTTCAGCAGCGTGGTGGAGGTGGCGGCGATGAGGTCCTCGTCGGTCAGCCAGACCACCGCGCCGGCGGCCACGGCGGGCATGGTGGCGTAGACGGGGTCGGCGCGCAGCTCCTCCAGCGACAGCTCGCCGTAGCCGACGAGGACGTCGCAGTCGAGGTCGCGCGCCCGCTCCTTGGCGACCTCGACGTAGAACTGCTCCGAGGTGGCCGCCAGCGCGGCCACGCCGGGGGCGTCGACCAGGCCCAGGCCGTGCAGGGTGTCCACGCGCGAGTCGCCGGGCAGGTACACCGACAGCCCCGCGGCGGTGGCGTACACGTACGCGAAGGTCCTGCCGGCCAGCTGCGGGTTCGCCGCGGCGCGGGCGGCGAGGTCGGCCTCGGCCTCGTCGACGAGGCGCTGCGCCTCGTCCTCGCGGCCCACGGCCCGCCCGATCAGCAGCGCCTGGTCCTGCCACGTGGTCTGCCAGGGCTGGTCGGGGTAGGCGACGGTGGGCGCGATCGCGCTCAGCGTGGACCAGTCCTGCGCCGTCAGGCCGGAGTTGACGGCGAGCACGAGGTCCGGGTCGAGCGCGGCGACGGCCTCGAAGGGCACCTGCCCGGTCTCGCTGGCGCCGATCGCCGTGGTGGCCGCGGGGTCGTGGTGGCCGCGCCACCAAGGGTAGGCGCCCTCGGCGTCGCCGCCGTAGGTGGTCTCCGGGATGCCGACGGGCTGCAGGCCCAGCGCCCACAGCACGTCCTGCGAGCCCCAGCCCCAGGTGACGACGCGCTCGGCGGACTCCACGGTGGTCGTGCCCAGCGCGTGGCGCACCTGCACGGGGAAGGGGCCGTCCCCGCCGGCCGGCTGCGCGGGCGCGCCGCTCGCGGCGGGCGCGCCGCCCTCGGCGCCGCAGGCGGTGGCGGCGGCCAGCGCCGCCAGCGGGGCGCAGCGCAGCAGGGTCCGGCGGGTGGTGCTCGCGGGCACGGGGGGCTCCTGGGGGACGGCGGGTCAGGGCAGGCACACCTAAGCACAGGTGAGGCTGTCCTCACCAGGCCCGCCCCGGCCGGCGCGCGCGGGCGCGCCGCTACGGTGGCCGGCGTGGACCCCCGGGGCGAGCACGGACCCTTCAGCGACCTGCAGCGCCCCCCGCTGCGGGTGGGCGCGCTGCGCCGGGCGCTGGTGGGCCCCGGCGGCTGGGCGGCCCTGGACGTCGTCACCAGCACCGGCTCGACGAACGCGGACCTGCTCGAGCGCAACGCCCGCGGGGACGTCGCCGACGGCACCGTCCTGGTCGCCGAGCACCAGGTGGCCGGCCGCGGCCGGCTGGGCCGCACCTGGAGCGCGCCGCCGCGCGCGGGGCTGGCCGTCTCCGTGCTGGTGCGCCCGGCGGTCCCGCCGCCGCTGTGGTCGTGGCTGCCGCTGCTGACCGGCCTGGCCGTCGTCGACGCCGTGAGCGCCCTGGGCGTGGACGCGGGCCTGAAGTGGCCCAACGACGTGCTGGTGCGCGGGCCGGGCCGGGCCGGGAAGGTGTGCGGGGTGCTGGCCGAGGTGGGCGGGGACGCCGTCGTGCTCGGCGCCGGGCTCAACGTCTCGCAGGCCCCGGCCGAGCTGCCCCCGCCCGCCCCGCCGGGCGAGGGGGGCGAAGGGGGCGCCGCCCCGGTGCCGGCGACGTCGCTGGCGCTGGCCGGGGCGGGCAGCACCGACCGCGACACGGTGCTGCGCCGCTACCTGCGCGCGCTGCGCGAGAGGCTGGACGAGTGGGCGCGCGACCCGGCGGCCACGGCCGCCGCCTACCGGGCCGCGTGCCTGACCCTGGGCGCGCCGGTGCGCGCGCACCTGCCCGGCGGCGAGGTCCTCACCGGCACCGCCGAGGACGTCGACGGCACCGGCCGCCTCGTGCTCGTCGGCTCAGGCGGCGCCCGGACGGGGCTGGCCGCCGCGGACGTCGTCCACCTGCGCGGGCTCTGAGGCCGCCCGGGCCGCCGGCGCGCCCACCCGCGCCGCCGCCCCGCGCACCGGCTGGGCTGCGGGTCGGGCGGGGGCGTGCGGGTCCCAGCCCTCCTCGCGCAGCTCCTCGACGAAGACGAAGCGGCGGTAGGCCCACCAGCGGAAGACCGTCCCCAGCCCCACGCCGACGACCTTGGCCGACACGTTCGAGGCCAGCGGCCCGCGCAGCTCCAGCACGTAGTAGGTGAAGGCCAGGCACGCGGCGCTGATGAGCAGCCCGGCGCCGTTCATGAGCGCGAACATCAGCAGCTCGCGCGGCGCGGAGGCGCGCCTGCGGTGCCGGAACGTCCAGTAGCGGTTGCCCAGCCAGGCGACGACGACGCTGACGACGATCGCGGTGCCGTTGGCGGTCAGCGGCTTGTGGTGCAGCACGCCCTGCCCGCCCGGGCCGGCGAAGCTCAGCAGGTTGAAGACGCCGAAGTCGGTGACGAAGGCCACCGCGCCCACGACGCCGAACTTGGCGGCCTCGCGCGCCAGGACCTCGTAGGTCGCGCGCAGCCGGGCCACCGGGCCGGGCCGCGCGGCGGGTCCGGGGGTGGGTCCGGGGGTGGGCCCGGGGGTGGGCCGGGCAGCGCTGCGGCGGGTCGCGGGGGTCTGGTCGGCCACGGTGGGCGGGGCTCCGTTCGTCGCGTCGCCCGCCGCGCGGGCGGGGCTCGGTCGTACCGGTCCGCAGTGTGACGGACGCGGCTGTGGAGCCCGCGCGCGGCGCGCGGCGCGCTCAGCGCTCCGCGCGGCTGCGGCCCTTCGACGGGTCCAGGTGGTCCTCCATCTTCACGGCACCCAGGATGCCGACGACGACGAGCGCCACGCAGGCGATGACGGTGAGCACTGGACTTCCCCCTCCGTGGGATGCTCCGCGGGTCCGCGGAGCGCGGACCCAGGATGGAGCACCGGTCGGCGCCGGGCATCCCGGGACGAGCGTGGACCACGCGGGGCCCGGCGCTCGCCTCCCCGTCGGCCGACACGCCGGGGACCTGAGCGGCGGGCCGTCGCCTAGGCTCGCGCCCGTGACGAGCGCCCCCTCCGCCGCCGCCCCCGCACCCGCGCCCGCGCGCCCGGACCCCGCGCCGTACGCGCGCCCCGGCGGCTTCCCCGTCGTCGGCGTCGTCGGCGGCGGGCAGCTGGCCCGCATGATGCAGCCGGCCGCGGTGGCGCTGGGCCTGCGGCTGCGGGTGCTCGCCGAGGGGCCCGACGTCAGCGCCGCGCAGGTCGTCACGCCCGCGCCGGTGGGGGCCGCCGACGACGTGGAGGCCCTGCGCGCCTTCGCCGCCGGGTGCGACGCGGTCACCTTCGACCACGAGCACGTGCCCGCCGAGGGGGTGCGCGCCATGGCCGAGCTGACGAGCGTGCAGCCGGGCGCCGACGCCCTGCTGCACGCCCAGGACAAGGTCGTCATGCGCGAGCGGCTGACCGAGCTGGGCCTGCCGTGCCCGCGCTGGGCGAAGGTGGGCGGGCGCGCCGACGTGGAGGCCTTCGCCGCCGGCGCCGGCTGGCCGGTGGTGCTGAAGACCCCCCGCGGCGGCTACGACGGCAAGGGCGTGCTCGTCCTGGACGGGCCCGACGACGCCGGCTGGGCCACCGCCGACGCCTGGTTCGCCGCCTGGGCGCAGCGCGGCCCGCTGCTGGCCGAGGAGCACGTGCCCTTCGTCCGCGAGCTGGCCGCCCTCGTCGCGCGCAGCTCCTCCGGGCAGGCGGCGGCCTGGCCGGTGGTGGAGACCGTCCAGCGCCGCGGGGTGTGCCACGAGGTCACCGCGCCCGCCCCCGGCCTGGACCCGGACCTGGCCGCGCACCTGACGGACGTGGCGCTGCGCGTGGCCGGCGGCCTGGGCGTGACCGGCGTGCTGGCCGTGGAGGTCTTCGAGGTCGAGCGCGAGGTCGACGGGCGGCCCCACCGCGAGGTGCTCGTCAACGAGCTGGCCATGCGCCCGCACAACTCCGGGCACTGGAGCATCGACGGCTCGGTGACCAGCCAGTTCGAGCAGCACCTGCGCGCCGTGCTGGACCTGCCGCTGGGCGACACCTCCGCGCGGGCGCCGTGGACGGTCATGGTCAACGTCCTCGGTCCCGAGCGGACCGAGGAGCGCCACGCGGACCTGTTCCGCTCCTACCTGCACGTCATGGCCCACGACCCGGGCGTGAAGGTGCACCTGTACGGCAAGGAGCAGCGGCCCGGGCGCAAGCTGGGCCACGTGACCGCCTACGGCGACGACCTGGAGTTCGTCCGCGCGCGCGCCCGCCACGCCGCGGCCTTCATCGCGGGGGAGATCGACGAGTGAGCGCGCAGGAGCAGCCGGCCCGGGTGGGCCTGGTCATGGGGTCCGACTCCGACTGGCCCGTCATGGAGGACGCGGCGAAGGCGCTGGAGGAGTTCGGCGTGCCGTACGAGGCCGACGTCGTCTCCGCCCACCGCATGCCGCACGACATGGTCTCCTGGGGCGCCTCCGCCGCGCAGCGCGGCCTGCAGGTGGTGATCGCCGGCGCCGGCGGCGCCGCGCACCTGCCGGGGATGCTCGCCAGCGTCACCCCGCTGCCCGTGGTCGGCGTGCCCGTGCCGCTGCGGCACCTGGACGGGGTGGACTCGCTGCTGTCGATCCTGCAGATGCCCTCCGGCGTGCCGGTGGCCACCGTCTCCATCGGCGGCGCGCGCAACGCCGGCCTGCTGGCCGTGCGCATCCTCGCCGCCACCGACGAGGCGCTGCGCGAGCGCGTCGTGGAGTTCCAGGAGGCGCTTCGGCGCAGCGCCGTCGACAAGGGCTCGACGCTGCGCGCCCGCGCGCGGCGCACCGGCACCGGTTTCGGCGCCTGAACCGGTGAGCCCCGCCGTGCGCACCGCCTCGCACCGCGTGGACGGCCACGACGTGCACGAGCACGTCCTGACCGTCGCCCTGGACCGCACCGGCGCCGAAGCCGGCGAGGTCGAGGTGTTCGCCCGCGAGTACGTGCGCGACGGCCTCGAGCGCGCCCCGCGGCTGGTGTTCCTGCAGGGCGGCCCGGGCAACCCCGCCCCGCGCCCGGAGGTCGTCGGCGGCTGGCTGGACCGGGCGCTGGAGGAGTTCCGCGTCGTGCTGCTGGACCAGCGCGGCACGGGGCGCTCCACGCCGCTGGACGGGCAGTCCCTGGGCGAGGTCGGCGACGCCGCCGCGCAGGCGCGGTACCTGGCGCACTTCCGCGCCGACGGCATCGTCGCCGACGCCGAGGCGCTGCGCCGCGCACTGCAGGGCGAGGAGCCCTGGTGGGTGCTGGGGCAGAGCTACGGCGGTTTCGCCGCCACCACCTACCTCTCGCAGGCGCCGCACGGGCTGGCCGGGGTGCTCATCACGGCGGGGCTGCCGGGGTTGCGCAGCAGCGCCGACGACGTCTACCGCGCCACGTACGCGCGGACGGCGCTGCGCAACGCGGAGTTCTTCGCCCGTTACCCGCGCGACGAGGACGTCGCGCGCGCCGTCGCGGCGCACCTGGACGGCGAGGAGGAGCTCCTGCCCACGGGCGAGCGCCTGAGCTCGCGCCGGTTCCGCACCCTGGGGATCGCGCTGGGGCAGACCTCCGGGTTCGACGCGCTGCACTTCGCGCTGGAGGACCCGTTCACCACCGTGCGCGGCGCGCGCCGGCTGCGGCAGCGGTTCCTCGTGGAGGCCGGCCGGCGGCTGTCCTTCGCGGCGCACCCGCTGTACGCGGTGCTGCACGAGAGCATCTACGCGCAGGGCCCGCTCACCGGCGGTGCGACGCGCTGGTCCGCGCACCGGGTGCGCGAGGAGTTCGAGGAGTTCTCCCCGGAACCCCCGGCGGGCGCGCCGTTCCGCTTCACCGCCGAGCACGTCTACCCCTGGCAGTTCGAGGAGGACCCCGCGCTGGTGCCGCTGCGCGGCACGGCGGAACTGCTCGCGGCGCGGGAGGACTTCGCGCCCCTGCACGACCCGGACGTGCTCGCGCGCAGCACCGTCCCGGTGGCCGCGGCCGTCTACCTCGACGACCTGTTCGTGCCTGCCGAGCTGAGCCGGCGCACCGCCGCGGCCGTGCGCGGGGCGAGGACGTTCGTCACCAACGAGTACCACCACGACGCGTTGCGCCTGGACGGCCGTCGCCTGCTGGGCGTCCTGCTGGACCTCGTGCGGCGCTGAGGGAGCGGGATCCCGCGAGCGATCTGCTCAGCGCGCCGCCTTGTCTGTGTGCACTCTGAGCACCACACTCTGCGACATCGTTGCGCCGAACGGGCGAGTTCGTCCGTCGGTCCCCCCAGGCAGGAGTCCCACGTGCGCAAGATCGTCCTCTCGTCCGCGCTGAGCGCCACGCTCGTCGCCGCGACACTGGCCGCCACGCAGACCGCGTCCTCGGCCGACCCCACCGCCACCACCTCCCCGGCCGTCGAGCGCGGTTCCCGCGCGGTCACCACCGACGGCGAGTACGTCGTCGTCTACGAACCCGGCGCCACCGACGCCGCCGCCCGGGCCGCCATCACCGAGGCCGGCGGCACCGTGGTCTCCAGCAACGAGTCCGTCGGCTACGCCTTCGTGCGCTCCGCCTCCCGGGAGTTCGCCGCCCGCGCCGCCGAGGCGCCGGTCCTGCTCGGCGCGGCCGCCAACCGCCGCATCGGCGCCTCGCCCGAGGGGACCGAGCGCGCCGACGACGCCGTCGAGCGCCTCACCGCCACCGTCGCGGACGGCGACGCCGTGCTGAAGGCCTCGCGCGCCCGGGGCCCCAAGGCCCCCGCCGCCGAACCCCTGGCCGACCTGCAGTGGGACATGGCCGCCATCGGCGCCACCCCCGAGGGTTCGTACCGCCTGCAGCCGGGCAGCGACCGCGTCACCGTCGGGGTCATCGACACCGGCGTCGACGGTTCCCACCCGGACATCGCGCCGAACTTCGACGCCGCCGGCAGCCGCAACTTCGTCACCGACCTGCCCGAGATCGACGGCCCCTGCGAGGTCGCCACCTGCGTCGACCCCGCCGACGTCGACGAGGGCGGCCACGGCACCCACGTCGCCGGCACCATCGCCGCGGCCGCCAACGGCCTGGGCATCGCCGGTGTCGCCCCCGGGGTGAACCTCGTGAACCTGCGCGCCGGGCAGGACTCCGGGTACTTCTTCCTGCAGCCCACCCTCGACGCGCTCACCTTCGCCGCCGACTCCGGCGTCGACGTCGTGAACATGAGCTTCTACGTCGACCCGTGGCTGTTCAACTGCGAGGCGAACCCCGCCGACTCGCCCGCCGAGCAGGCCGAGCAGCGCGTGACCATCACCGCCGTGCAGCGCGCCATCGACTACGCGCGCGACCACGGCGTGCTGCCCGTGGGTGCGGCGGGCAACGCCGCCACCGACCTCGGCGCCCCCGGCGTGGACGCCACCAGCCCGAACTACCGGATCGACGAGACGGGCGAGCAGTCCCCGGTGCGCGAGCGCACCGTCGACAACTCCACCTGCCTGAGCGTGCCCGCCGAGAGCAGCGGCGTCGTGACCGTCACCTCCACCGGCCCCTCCGGGCGCAAGGCGTACTACTCGAACTACGGCACCGAGCAGGCCGACGTGGCCGCCCCCGGCGGCGACGCGTACGACACCCCGAACGACCGCGTGGACGTCACCCGCCAGGTGCTGTCCACCTACCCGCAGGGCGTGCTCGCCGCCGAGGGCCTGATCGACGCGGCCGGCGAGCCGACCACCGCGTCCGTGGTGCGCGAGGTCGCCGCCGACGGCACCAGCGCCTACTACCGCTACCTGCAGGGCACCTCGATGGCCGCCCCGCACGCCGCCGGCGTGGCCGCCCTGGTCGTCAGCCAGTACGGCCGGCGCGACCCCGCCCACCCGGGCACCCTGACGCTGGATCCCTCGCTCACCGAGGCCCTGCTGCTCGGCACCGCCGAGGACGTCCCCTGCCCGACCCCGGCGGAGTTCACCTACCGCCGCGTCACCGCCAACGGCCCGGTGACCACCACCGCCACCTGCGCCGGCCCGGCCGACGTCAACGGCTTCTACGGCCAGGGCACGGTCGACGCCGTGGCCGCCGTCAGCGCCCTGCAGCGCTGATCCGCCCGCAACGCTGATCGGCCCGCAGCGCTGATCCGCCCCACCCGGACGACGACGCCCCGCCGGCACCGCCGGCGGGGCGTCGTCGTCCTCCTCTCCCGGCGCGGTCCTGCCGTCGTGCCCGCGCCGCCTCGCCGGGTCGCGCGCGGCGACCTACCGTCGGAGGCATGAGACGCCGCACCGGCGCGTTCGTCGCCGCCACCGCCTGCCTCCTCCTCACCGCCCCCACCGCCGCTGCCGCCGCCGACGGCTGGGGCCCGGGTCCCGACCGCTGGGGCCAGGGCTCCGACCGCTGGGGCCAGGGCTCCGACCGCTGGGGCCAGGGCCGCGACTGGCGCGGCCCCGGCGGCTGGGGCCAGGCGCCCGCCGCCTTCCCCGAGACCGTCCCGCTGCCCACCGGTTCCCTGCCCGAGGGCATCGCCGACGGGCCCGGCACCACCTTCTACGCCGGCTCGCGCGCCGACGGCAGCGTCGTGCGCGGCGACCTGCGCACCGGCGAGAGCGAGCCGTTCGTGCCCGGCGTGGCCGGGCGCATCGCCGTGGGCATGGCCTACGACGAGCGCACCGACCGGCTGTGGGTGGCCGGCGGCACCACCGGCGCCGTCACCGCCTACGACGGCACCACCGGCGCCGAGCTCGGCCGCTGGGTGGTGCCCGGCAGCGGGTTCCTCAACGACGTGGCGATCACCGACGACGCCGTGCACGTCACCGACTCCGCCGTCGCGCAGCTCGTCGTCGTGCCGCTGGGCGAGGACGGGGCCCTGCCCGGCCCCGACGGCGCGCGCACCGTGCCGATCACGGGCGACTTCGCCTACGGGGAGGGCTTCAACGCCAACGGGGTGCGCGACCTGGGCGACGGCACCCTGGTCGTCACCCAGAGCAGCACCGGCGACCTGTTCCGCCTCGACCCGGCCACCGGCGCCACCGACCGCATCGAGCTGACCGGCCGGGACCTCACCGCCGGCGACGGCCTGGTGCTGCGCGGGCGCACCCTGTACGTCGTGCGGGGCTTCGACCCGGCGGACTCCGTGGCCGTGGTGCGCCTGGCCCCCGACGCGCGCAGCGGCGCGGTCGTCGGCGAGCTGACCGACGAGGACCTCGACGTGCCCACCACCGGCATCCTCAGCGCGGGCGCCCTGTGGCTGGTCAACGGCCGCTTCACCAACCCCGACCCGGCCACGGCCGACTACCAGGTGGTGCGGGTGGACCTGCCCCGCCACCGCTGACGGCGGCTGACGGCGGCGCCGCGTCCCGGCCGGTCCCGCACCGGCCGGGGCGCGGCCCGTCCGGTGCGCGCCCGCTACGCACCGGTGAGACCGCGCAGCACCGCGGTGTCGTCGGCCCGCAGGGCCGCGAACACCGCCAGGGCGCGCTCGGTGTCCCACTTCACCGCCACGCCCGAGGAGGTGCGGTAGGCCGCGTCGGCCACCGGCACCGTCGTGGACACCCCGTCGGCGCCGGTGGCCGAGCGCATCCCGCGCGCGAAGGTCACCAGCGCCGGCAGCGAGGCGCCCTCGTCCACGGTCAGGGCCCCGCCGCCGGCCGAGGCCAGCGCGAACGCGCGGAACGGGTTCAGCAGCGTGCCCGGGCCGGCGGCGCGGTCGGCGATCGCGGCCAGCAGCTGGCGCTGGCGGTCCGCGCGGCCCAGGTCGCCGCGCACGTCGGAGTAGCGGTAGCGGGCGAAGCCCAGCGCGGTGGCGCCGTCCACCTGCTGGCAGCCGGCCGGGATGTCCAGGCCCGCGCGCACGTCCTGCACCGGCTCCGGCGGGCACACCTGCACCCCGCCGACGGCGTCGACGACGCGCGCGAAGCCGGCGAAGCCGGTCTCGACGTAGTGGTCCACGCGCAGCCCGGAGACCTGCTCGAGGGTCTGCACGAGCAGCGGCGCCCCGCCCAGCGCGAAGGCGGCGTTGACCTTGCCCGAGCCGTGGCCGGGGATGGGCACGTAGGAGTCGCGCGGGACGCTGATGAGCGCGGCGGGCCCGGAGCGCGGCACGTGCAGCAGCATGATCGTGTCCGTGCGCTGCCCGAGGCCGTCGGTGCCGCCGGCGGAGTACTCCCGCAGCTCCTCCTCGCTCATGCCCTCGCGCGAGTCGCTGCCCACGACCAGGTACGTCGTGCCCGGGGTGTCCGCCGGGCGCTCGCCGGCCGGCTCGACCGCCACGTGCCGCACCGCCGAGACGCCCCGCCAGCCCAGCGCCACCGGGTAGGCCACGGCCAGCGCCGCCACCACCAGCAGCACCAGCAGGGTGCGCCGGCGCCGCTGCGCCGCGCTGGGCCGCCGCCGCGGGCGGCCCCCGGGGGAGGCGGGCCCGCCGGGCCCGCCCGGGGCGGGGGGTGCGGGTGCGCGGCGGGCCGGCTCGCGGGGCGGTGCCGGCCGGCCGGGGCCGCCCTCGGCGGGGCGGCGCAGCTCGGCCAGCCGCTGCTCGCGGCCGGGGGTCTGCGCGGCGGCGCGCTCGGGCCGGCGGCGCACGGGCCGTCCGTAGGTGGTGGCGGTGTAACCGGCGCGCTCGGCGCCCGCGGGCGCCGCGGCCTCCCCGCGCGCACCGCCCGCCGGCAGCGCGCGGGTGCCGCCGTCGAAGGGCTCCTCGTCGGAGCGGCGCACCGCGGTGGGCCGTCCCGGCGACCGGCGCCGCGGCGGCTGCGCCGGGTCGGGGGTGGGGGGCGGCTGGACGGGCACGCGACCACAGTAGGGCTGCGGCCCGCCGCCCGGGGTCGACGCGGCCGCAGCGCGCGGCGTCCTCGCCGGTGCGCCGGAGAACCCGCGCACTTCCCCCACACGCGCGCGGGCCCACCCGCGCCGGGGCGCGGGCGGGCCCGGGGCGGGCGCGGGCGTCAGGCGCGCGGGCGGCCCAGCGCGCGGTACGTCCAGCCCGCGGCGCGCCACTTCGCCGGGTCCAGGGCGTTGCGCCCGTCCAGGACGCGCTTCTCGCGCACCAGGCCGTTGAGGGTGGACGGCTCCAGCTCGCGGTACTGCTTCCACTCCGTCAGCAGCAGCACGACGTGCGCACCGGCCACGGCCTCCTGCACGGTCTCCGCGTAGGAGATGTCCGGGAACGCCTTGCGGGCGTTGTCCAGCGCGGCCGGGTCGGTCAGGACCACGTCACCGCCCTGCAGGCGGATCTGCGCGGCCACGTTCAGCGCGGGGGAGTCGCGGATGTCGTCGGAGTCGGGCTTGAACGCCGCGCCCAGCACCGCCACGCGCTTGCCGATGAGCGAGCCGTCGCACACCTCGCGGGCCAGGTCGACCATGCGGATGCGCCGGCGCATGTTGATGGAGTCGACCTCGCGCAGGAACGTCAGCGTCTGGTCCGCGCCCAGCTCGCCGGCGCGGGCCATGAAGGCGCGGATGTCCTTGGGCAGGCACCCGCCGCCGAAGCCCAGGCCGGCGTTGAGGAACTTGCGCCCGATGCGGTCGTCGTGGCCGATGGCGTCGGCCAGCTGCGTGATGTCCGCGTTGACCTTCTCGCACAGCTCGGCCATCGCGTTGATGAAGGAGATCTTCGTGGCCAGGAAGGAGTTGGCCGCGACCTTGACCAGCTCGGCGGTCTGGTAGTCGGTGGCGATCACGGGGGTCCCGCGCTTCAGCGGGGTGGCGTAGACCTCGTCCAGCAGCGCCTTCGCCGCGCGGCCCTCCGCGGACTCCGCGCCCCCGGGCACGCCGTAGACCAGGCGGTCCGGGTGCAGGGTGTCGTCCACGGCGTGGCCCTCGCGCAGGAACTCCGGGTTCCACGCCAGCGCCGCGCCCGGGGCCAGCTCGGCCACCTTCGCCGCCAGCCGCGCCGCGGTGCCCACCGGCACGGTGGACTTGCCGACCACCAGCTCCCCGGCGCCCACGTGCGGCAGCAGCGCGTCCACCGCGGCGTCCACGTAGCGCATGTCCGCGGCGAACTCGCCGCGCTTCTGCGGGGTGCCCACGCACACGAAGTGCACGGCCGAGCCGGCCGCCTCGGCCACGTCGGTGGTGAAGCGCAGCCGCCCCGTGGCCATGGCGCTGGCCAGCAGCTCCGGCAGGCCCGGCTCGAAGAACGGTGCGCGCGCCTCGCGCAGCGCTTCGATCTTCTCGGCGTCCACGTCGACGCCGACCACCTCGTGGCCCAGCTCCGCCATGCACGCGGCGTGCACGGCGCCCAGGTACCCGCACCCGATGACAGTCATGCGCATGCGCGCACAGTAGTGCTCCGCGAGCGCCCCGGTCACCGTCGACCCGCTGCGCGGCGGTGATCCGCCAAGCGGCCGCACCCGCCCGCCGCGGCAGGGCGGGGACCGGTCACCGTGCGGGACGGGCTGCTGCGGACGGGGGTCCCCGGACGGGTGCGGCTCGTGCCACCCTGTGCCTCAAGGTCCAGCCCGGCCGGTCCGACACCGGTCAGGTCGTCGTGCCCTCCCGCGCGCGGCCCACGGCACCCCGCTCCGGAAGGTCCCCATGCGTCTCGCCCCCCGCTCCCTGGCCCTCGCCGCCGCGCTCGCGGTGGCCGTCCTCGGCGGCGGTGCCGTGCCCGCCGGCGCCACCCCGGCCGTCGACCCGGGCACCGCCCGGCTCGACGTGGACCTCAAGGCCGCCGCCGTCTCGCGCGTCGCCGGCCCCGACCGCGTGGCCACCGCCGTCGCGGCCGCCGGGTCCTTCACCGGGCAGGCCGCCGACGCCGTCGTGCTGACCCGCTCGGACACCTTCGCCGACGCCCTGGCCGGCGCCCCCCTCGCCTCCGACCGCGGCGGCCCGCTGCTGCTGACCTCGCGCACGTCCCTGCAGCCGGAGGTCGCCGACGCGATCCGCGACGTCCTGGCGCCCGGTGGCACGGTCTACCTGCTCGGTGACACCAACGCGCTGTCGGCGGGCGTCGAGTCGTCCGTTCGGGCGCTCGGCTTCACCACCCAGCGCGTCCAGGGCGCCGACCGGTTCGGCACCGCCGTCGCGGTCGCCGAGCTGCTCCCGCAGGCCCGGACCGTCTCCCTGGTGAACGGGTGGAACTACCCCGACGGCCTGGCCGCCGGTGCCCTCATGGGCGTGGTGGACGACGAGACCCGGCGCAGCGTCGGCGTCGTCCTGCTCAGCGACGGCAACCGCGTCGGCGACACCACCGCCCGCTACCTCGAGCGGCGCAGCTTCGCCACGAAGATCGCCGTCGGCGGGCCGGCGAGCGTGGCGGTCGGGCCGCAGACCGGGTCCACCGACTGGGGGTTCCTGGCGGGTGCGGACCGCTACGCGACCGCCGCGCTCGTCGCCCGGCAGTTCTCCTCCACCGGCTTCTTCGAGGACGCGACGACGATCGTGGGCATCGCCACGGGCGAGAACTGGCCCGACGCCCTGGCCGGTTCCGCCCTGCTCGCCTACGGCGGTGGACCGGTGCTGCTGACCCGCCCCGACCAGCTGCCGCCGGTCACCGCCGAGACGCTGGGTGCCCTGCAGGCCGACGCGCGCGCCCAGCGCGGCGAGGACGGGCAGCCGCTTGAGATCACCGACGCCCTGGTGTTCGGGAGCGCCAGCTCCGTGCAGGACGTCGTGGTCGAGCAGGTGCGCACCGCCCTGGGCTGACGCGAGCGGCCCGGCGCTCACGCGCCGGGCCGCTCGCCGTCCGCCCCCTCCCGGCGCGCCCGCACGGACGACGGCGGCTCCGCCTCGTCCAGCGCCAGGCGCCGCGTGAGCTGCGTCAGGCGCTCCTCCATCGAGCGGCGGTGCCGGTACGAGGAGACCAGCGCACCCAGGAACGCCACCACCAGCCCGTACAGCAGCAGGTCGGTGCCGCGCCCGACGCCCAGCACCCGCGCCACCGCGCTCACCGCGTCCGGGGCCAGGATGCTGGCGACCGCCAGCAGCACCAGCCCGCCCAGCAGCAGCCGGCGCACCGCCTGGTGGCGCGCGCCGGCGGTGCTGCGCACCAGCAGCACCCCGACCACCAGCACGGTCGAGATGAGCAGCACCTGGATCACGAGCACGACGGCCTCCGTCCCGGCGTCAGCCGAGGAGCGTCTCGACGAGGATGTTGACGCTGTTGAGCAGCGACTGCCCCTTGGAGCGCGAGTAGTCCGTGTAGAGGACCTGCACGGGGTGCTCCGCCCAGCGCAGGTGCCCCCTGCCCACCTGGGCGACGATCTCGCTGGCGTGGGCCATGCGGTTGTGGGTGATCCGCAGCGCCGCCGCCCCCTCGCGGGAGAGGACGCGCAGGCCGTTGTGGGCGTCCGTGAGCCGCACCCCGGTGGAGCGGTTGGTGTAGAAGGTCGCCAGCCGGAGCACGACGCGCCGCAGGCGGTCCAGCTCGGTGCGGTCGTCCAGGAAGCGGGAGCCGAAGACGACGTCGAGGTCCTCCGAGCGCAGGCGGTCCACCATCGCCGCCGCGTCGGCGACGCGGTGCTGCCCGTCCGCGTCGAACGTCACCACCGAGCGGGTCAGCGGGTCGCGCAGCGCGTACTCCAGACCCGTCTGCAGGGCCGCGCCCTGCCCCATGTTCACCGCGTGGCGCACCACGACCGCGCCGGCCGCGCGCGCGGCGGCGGCCGAGCCGTCGCGGCTGCCGTCGTCGACGCAGACGACCAGCGGGAAGGTGCCCAGCAGCTCCTCGACGACGCCGCCCACCACGGCCGCCTCCTGGTAGAGCGGCACGACGACCCACGTCCCCGCGTAGCGCGCACCCGCCCGCGCGCGCACCGGGGCCGGCGCGGGGACGGCTCCTGGCGCCGCCGCAGGTGCGGCGGCGCGGGGCGGGTGAAGGCTCACAGGTCTGGGCTCCCGGGTGGCGGCTGTCGGCCCATGATGGCGCGTCGGGCAGCGCCGCGGCGCGTGCGGGTGCCCCCGGCGCGTCGGGGAGGATGGCGCGGTGAGGACGCGCTCGTGAAGGCCCTGCTCTCGACCGTGCGAGCCCTGCTCGCGCTGCTGCCCGCGGGCAGCTCGCGCTTCGTCGTCGGCTACTGCGCGGCGCAGGCGCTGCTGTCGGTGCTCGACGTGCTCGCCCTCGGCCTGTTGTCGGTGCTCCTGCCCGCCGCCGTGGCCGGCGGGGGCCGTCTGACCGTCGCGGTGCCCGGGGTGGGGGGCGAGGTCGGCCCCGAGCAGCTCGTCCTGCTCATCTGCGTCGCGAGCCTGCTGCTGGTCGTCAAGAGCGTGGTCCAGCTGCTCGTGGTGCGCTGGGGCGTCGTGCGCTTCGCCGAGCACGAGGTCGGCGTCGCCGACCGCCTGGTGCGCGCCTACCTGTCCGCCTCCTGGAGCTACCGCCTGCGCTCGAGCTCGGCGCGTGCGGTGCGCACCGTCGACGAGTCGCTCAACCAGGCCTTCAACGGCTTCCTCATGCCGTTCTCCAGCCTGGTCGCCGAGGTGGCCACCCTCGCCGCCGTCGGCGTGGTGGTCCTCGTCGCGGCGTGGCAGACGGCGCTGGTGGCGGCCGCCTACTTCGCCCTGGTCGCCGTCGTGCTGTACGCGGTCATCGCCCGCCGCGCGGCCGCGGCCGGGCGGACGGCCACCGCCGCCAGCGTCCACACCGTCCGGCTCGTGCAGGAGTCGTTCGCCGCCGCCAAGGAGATCTCGCTGCTCGGGCGCGGGGAGCAGCTGGCCGGCGCGGCCCGCGAGGTGCGCGCCGGCAGCGCCCGCGCCCGGGGCATGGCCTTCTTCTACTCGGTGGGGCCGCGCTTCGTGCTCGAGGCCGCCCTGCTGGGCGGCTTCCTCGTCGTCGGGGGCGTCGCCGTGCTCACCCAGGGCGTCACGCAGGCCGTCTCCTCCATCGGGCTGTTCGCCGTCGCCGGCTTCCGCGTCGTGCCGTGCCTGACGCGCCTGCAGTCCGTCTTCGCGACCATGCACGCCCACGAGCCGGACGTCCACGAGGTCCTCGAGGCGCTGCGCGACACCGGCGCGACCGCGGGCGCGCCCGCGGCGCTGCCCGGCCCGCCGGCGGCGGACCCGGGCGCGGCGGTGGGCATCGAGGTCCGCGACGTGCGCTACACCTACCCCGGCTCCGGGCGCGCCGCCCTCGACGGCGTCGCGCTGGACGTGCCGGCAGGGGCCCGGGTGGCGGTGGTGGGCCGCTCCGGCTCGGGCAAGTCCACCCTCGTGGACCTCGTCCTGGGCCTGCTGGTGCCGGACTCGGGGGAGGTGCTGGTCGGCGGCCACCCGGTGCGCGGGTCGGCCGGGTGGCGCGTCCCCACCGGCTACGTGCCCCAGGACGTCGCGCTGCTGGACGCCGACGTGGCCCGCAACGTGGCGCTGAGCTGGCGCGACGAGGGCATCGACCCGGACCGGGTGCGCGCCGCGCTGGCCGCCGCGCAGCTGCTGGACGTCGTGGACGCCCTGCCGTCGGGCGTGCGCACGCCCGTGGGGGAGCGGGGCCTGCGCTTGTCCGGCGGCCAGCGCCAGCGCCTCGGCATCGCCCGCGCCCTGTACGTGCGGCCGCGGGTCCTGGTGCTCGACGAGGCCACCAGCGCCCTGGACGCGGCGACCGAGTCGGCGGTCAGCGCGACCGTCGCGGGCCTGCGCGACGTGACGGTGCTCGTCGTCGCGCACCGGCTGTCCACCGTGCGCGACTGCGACTCCGTGGTGCTCCTGCAGGACGGCCGGGTGGCGGCCGTCGGCTCCTTCGAGGAGGTCGTGGCCCGCGTCCCCGACTTCGCGGTGCAGGCGCAGCTGTCCGGCCTCGCGTGAACCGCCTGCCGGTAGGGTCGCCGTCCGTGCCGCCCCTGGTCCGCATCGCCACGCGGACGTACGCGCCGGACGTGGGGGCCGCCCCCTTCCGGCTGCGCGCCCTGGCCCGCGCCCTGGCCGACGCCGGCTGCGAGGTGGAGGTGCTCACCACCGCCCCGCGCGGGGCGGGCGCCCCGCCCGACGAGGACGGCGTGCGCACCCGCCGCGCCCCCGTGCTGCGCGACGCCGACGGCGCCGTGCGCGGGTACCTGCCCTACCTCAGCTTCGACGTGCCGCTGACCGGACGGCTGCTGCTGGGCCGCCGCCCCGACGTCGTGGTGCAGGAGCCGCCGCCGACCACCGGCCTGGCGGTGCGCCTGGCCGGCGCCGCGCGCCGGGCGCCGTACGTGTCGTACGTGCCCGACGTGTGGTCCCTGGGGGCCGTGGCCGCCGGCGCGCCGCGCCCGGTGCTGGCCGCGCTGCGCGCCGCGGAGTCCGCGGCCCTGCGCGGCGCGGCGGCCGTGCTGGCCGTCACCGCGGGCATGGCGCGGGAGGTGGTGCGCGCCGGCGCGCGCCCGGAGCGGGTGCACGTGGTGGGCAACGGCGTGGACGTGGACGTCTTCCGCCCCGCCGGGCGGGTGCCGGACGCCCCCGGCCTGCGGGCGGTCTACAGCGGCACGATGTCGCAGTGGCAGGGCGCGGAGGTCTTCGTGCGCGCCTTCGCCGAGGTGGCGCGCGCGGACCCGGCCGCGCGGCTGGTCATGGTCGGCGGCGGCGTGGACGTGCCGCGGCTGCGGGCGCTGGCCGCCGAGCTGGCGCCCGGCGCCGTGCAGCTGTCCGGCACCGTCCCGCCCGAGCGGGCCGCGCGGCTGCTGGCCACCGCCGACGTGGCGCTGGCCTCGCTGGTGCCCGGCACCGGCTACGACCTGATGGCCCCCACGAAGGTCGCCGCCGCGGCCGCCTGCGGCACCCCGGTGCTCTTCGCCGGCGTCGGCAGCGGGCGCGACGCCGTGCGCGCCGGGGACCTGGGCGCCGTCGTCGAGCACGACCCGGCGGCCGTGGCGGCGGTGCTGCGCGGCTGGACCCGCCCGGACGCGGCCCGGCGCGCCGCGCTGCGCGCCTGGGCCGAGCGCCACGGCTCGCTGGCCGCCGCCGCCGGGCGCGCCGCGCGCGCGGTGCTCGACGTCGCCGGGGCGGGCGGGGCGTGAGCGGCGCCGCCGCGCGCGCCTGGGAGGCTGGCGCCGTGCCCGCCGACCCCCGCGCCGCCGAGCCCGCCGCCGAGCCCGCCACCGAGCCCGCCGGGCCGACCCCCGAGCCGACCCCCGGGCCGACCCCCGAGCCCGCCGGCGGGGCCGGCGGGGCCGGCGGGGCCGGCGGGGGTCGCGTCGTGGCCGTCGTCGTCGCGCACCAGCGCCGCGAGCTGCTGCTGGAGGCGCTGGCCGCCCTGGCGGCGCAGACGCGCCGCCCGGACGCGCTCGTCGTGGTGGACAACGCCTCCACCGACGGCACCTCGCCGGCGGTGCGCGCCTGGGGCGCGGGGGCGCCGTTCCCGGTGGACCTGGTGCGCCTGGAGCGCAACACCGGCGGCGCCGGCGGCTTCGCGGCCGGGCTGGCCCGCGCGCTGCGCCGGCACGGCGCGGACGCCGTCTGGCTCATGGACGACGACACCGTCGCGCGCCCCGGCGCCCTGGCCGCCGCCCTGGCGGCGCGCGAGGCCACCGGCGCGGTCGTCGTGGCCAGCCGCGTGGTGTGGACCGACGGGCGCGAGCACCCGATGAACACCCCGCGCCCGCGCCCGGGCGCCCCGCGCGCCGAGCGCGAGGCCGCCGCGGCGGCCGGCTGCACCCCGATCCGCTCCGCCTCCTTCGTGGCCGCCCTCGTCGACGCCGACGCGGTGCGCGCCTCCGGGCTGCCGCGCGCGGCGTTCTTCCTGTGGAACGACGACTTCGAGTTCACCACCCGGCTGCTGCGCCGCGCGCGCGGCGTGCACGCCCCGGCCAGCGTGGTCGAGCACCGCACCCGCGCCTTCGGCGGCACCGACGCCGACCCGGGGGAGCGCTTCCGCTTCGAGGTGCGCAACAAGGCGTGGCTGTTCACCCGGTACCGCACCCTGGGCGCGCGCGACACCGCCCTGTACGGCGGGGCGACGCTGCTGCGCTGGGGCCGCACCGTGCGCGGCTCCTCCGCGCGCGGGGTCCTCGCGCGCGGGCTGGTGCGCGGGCTGGCCGAGGCGCTGCGCGCGCCGGCGCCGACCGAGGCGGTGCTCGCCGGGCTGGGGGAGGTCAGCGAGGACGTCGCCGCCGTCGAGGCCGCCGCGCGGGGCGCCGGGCGGGCTGCCGGGCGCGTGGCGCCCGCCGCGCCGCTGCCGCCGGGCGAGCTGCCCCCCTTCTCGGTGCTGCTGCCGGTGTGGGCGCGCGACGACGCCGAGCAGGTGCGCCGGGCGGTGCGCAGCGTCACCGCCGACCAGCGGCTGCGCCCCGACGAGCTCGTCGTCGTGCGCGACGGCCCGGTGCCGGCGCCGCTGGCCGCCCTGCTGGGCGAGCTGGCCGGGGCCGGCGCGGCGGGCGTGCCGGTGCGCGTGGTGGAGCTGGCGCGCAACGCCGGGCTGGCCGCCGCGCTGGAGGCCGGGCTGGCCGCGTGCCGGCACGACGTGGTGGCCCGCATGGACGCCGACGACGTCAGCCTGCCCGAGCGCTTCGCGCGCCAGCTGCCGCTGCTGGCCGCCGGCGCGGACCTCGTGGGCACCGGGCTGTGGGAGATCGGCGCCGACGAGGACGACGTGGTGGGCCGGCGCACCCCGCCGACGGGGGAGCGCATCGCCGCCTACGCGCGCTTCCACGACCCCTTCAACCACCCCACGGTGGTCTACCGGCGCTCCGCGGTGGCCGCGGCCGGCGGGTACCGCGACCTGCCGCTCATGGAGGACTACTGGCTCTTCGCGCGGATGATCGCCGCCGGCGCGCGCTGCGAGAACCTGCCCGAGCCGCTGGTGAAGTACCGCGTGGGCGCCGACGCCGCCGCCGGCTCCTACGCCCGGCGCGGCGGGGTGCGGCTGTGGCGCTCGGAGCTGGCCCTGCAGCGGCACCTGCGCGCGGAGGGCTTCACCACCCGCGGGCAGGCGGTGCGCAACGTCGTCGTGCGCGGCGGCTACCGCTTCGTGCCCGCCCGCGTGCGCACCGTCGCCTACCGCCGGCTCATCGCCCGCTCGCGCCCGGAGCGGCTGCCCCGGTGAGCGTCGCGACCACGGCGACCCCGGCGGAGTGGGCCGCCGCCCTGCCCGTCCTGGCGCTGGCCGTCGCGGCCTGCGTGCTGCCCGGGCTGCTGGTGGGCTGGGCGCTGCGGCTGCGCGGCGTCCTGCTCGTGGCCGCCGCGCCCGCGCTGACGGTGGCGGTGCTGGCCGCGTGCGCGCTGGTGGCGCCGGCGGCCGGGCTGCGCTGGGGGCCGCCGGCGGTGGCGCTGGCCACCGCCGCGGCGGCCGCGGCGGCCGCGCTCGCCGGCCGGCTGGCCCCGCGGCTGGTGCACCGCCGCGCCCGCGCCGCGGCGCGGGCACCGGCGGGCCCCGCGCCGGGGCCGTGGGCCGGGCAGGGCCGGGCCGTCGCGGCGCTGCTGACCGGCACGCTGGCCGGCACCGCGCTGGCCTGCGCCACCGCGGTGCGCGGGCTCGGCCGCCCGGACGTCGTCTCGCAGGCCTTCGACACGATCTTCCACCTCAACGCGGTGCGGTGGGTGCTGCGGACCGGCAGCGCCTCCCCGTTCGACGTGGCGCGCCTGACCGAGCGGGAGACGGGCGGCTTCTACCCGTCCGCCTGGCACGGGCTGGCCGCCCTGGTGGCCGGGCCCACCGCGCCGGTGCCCGCCGCCGACGCCCTCGTCGTCGCCGTGCCCGGCGTGGTGTGGTCGCTGTCGGCCGGGCTGCTGGTGCGCGCCGTGCTGGGCGCGCGCCCGCTGCCGCTGCTGCTGGCGCCGGTGCTGGCGCAGGGCTTCGTCGCCTTCCCCTGGTACGTCGACCGCGGCGGGCTGTGGCCCTTCGTGCTGGGCACCGCGCTGGTGCCGGCGGTGCTGGGGGCGCTGGTCCTGGCCGCGGGCGGGCGCGCGGCGCCGGGCCCGGCGGTGCCCGGCGAGCGCCCGCGCGCGCTGGTGGTGGCCGCCGCGGCGGCCGGCGCCTGCGCGCTGGCGCACCCGGGGGCGTTCTTCGTGGCCCTGCTGCTGGCCGTGGTGCTGGCGGTGGTCTCCGCGCTGCCGGGGCTGCTGCTGCCCTGGCGCGGCGACGGCGAGCAGCGCGCGGTGCTGGCCGTGACGGCCCTGGCGGTGCTGGCCGCCGCGGCCGCCGTGGTGGTGGCCTCGCCCTCGCTGCGCCGCATGGCCGCGGCGGACTGGCCGGCCACCCGGGGCGTCGCGCGCGCCCTGCTCGAGGCGGTGCGCGGCGCGCCGGCGGGCTCGGGGGCCAGCTGGCTCGTGGGCGCGCTGGTGCTGGTGGGCGCCGTGGTGGCCGCGACCCGCACGCGCTGGCGCTGGCTGGTGGTCGGCCACGTCGTCGTGGCCGCCCTGGACGTCCTGGCCGCCTCGGTGGACTCGCCGCTGTCCTCGCTGCTGACCGGGCCCTGGTACAACGACCGCGGCCGGCTGGCGGCCAGCCTGCCGGTCACCGGCACCGCGCTGGCGGTGCTGGGCGCCTGCGCGCTGGGGCGGCTGGCGGCGCGCGCGCTGCGCCCGGCGCACCGGGCCCGGCGCGCCGCGGTCGCGGTGGCCGCGCTGCTGGCGCTGGCGGGGACGGTGCCGCAGGTGCGGGGCAACGCCGCCCAGCTGGCCAAGGCCAACGTCGAGGCCGCCGAGCACCCGCGCAACTCGCTGGTCACCCTCGCCGAGCAGCGCTTCCTGGAGGGGCTGGGCCGGTACGTGCCCGCCGGCGACGTGGTCGCCGGCACCCCGTGGGACGGCAGCGCCTTCGCCTACGCGCTCTCCGGCGCCGAGGTGCTCTACCCGCACCTGCGCGGCGGCTACCCGGCGGACTGGGTCTTCCTGGCCGACCACCTGCAGGACGCCGGGGTGGACCCGGCGGTGTGCCCGGCGCTGCAGCGCCACCGCGTGCGCTGGGTCCTCGACGACGGGCAGCTGTGGCGCCCGCCGCGCCTGGAGCCGGCCGGCTACACCGCCTTCCGCCTCTTCCAGGGCCGGCCGGGCTTCGAGCCGGTCGCCGCGGGCGGCGGGGCGGTGCTGTACCGGATCACCGCCTGCGGCTGACGACCTCGCGGGCCGGTGCGCGGGCCGGTGCGCGGGCCGGTGCGCGGGCCGGTGCGCGGGCCGGTGCGCGCGGTGTGCGGGCGGTGTGCGCGCGGCGTGCGCGCGCGGCGGGGGCGGGCGCGCCTGGCCCCGGCCCCGGCGGCGGGCCGTTACCCTGAGCGGCATCATGCCTAGGTACAGCCTGTCGCAGGAGTGCGCGCCCGTCCCGTCGCGGCGCGGTGGGGGGTCGCGGTGAACGCCGACCTGGTCGTGGTCGGGTCCGGCTTCTACGGCCTGACCGTCGCGCGCCGGTGCGCGGAGGAGCTGGGCCTGAAGGTCCTCGTGCTCGAGCGCCGGTCCCACATCGGCGGCAACGCCTACTCCGAGGCCGAGCCGACCACCGGCATCGAGGTGCACCGCTACGGCGCGCACCTGTTCCACACCTCCAACGAGCGCGTGTGGGAGTACTGCAACCGCTTCACCCGGTTCACGAACTACGTGCACCGCGTGTACTCCACGTACCGCGGCGAGGTGTACCCGATGCCGGTGAGCCTGGCCACGATCAACCAGTACTTCCGCAAGGCGATGTCCCCGGCCGAGGCGCGGGCCCTGGTGGCCGAGCAGGCCGGCGAGGTCGACACCGCCACCGCCGAGAACTTCGAGGACAAGGCGATCTCGCTGATCGGGCGCCCGCTGTACGAGGCGTTCTTCCGCGGGTACACCGCCAAGCAGTGGCAGACCGACCCGCGCGAGCTGCCCGGGGAGACGGTCACCCGCCTGCCGGTGCGCTACACGTACGACAACCGCTACTTCAACGACACGCACGAGGGCCTGCCGGTGGACGGCTACACCGCGTGGCTGGAGCGGCTGGCGGACCACCCGGGCGTCGAGGTGCGCCTGGACACCGACTTCCTGCGCCCCGGCGAGCTGTCCAAGGACGCCGTCGTCGGGCAGGTGCCGGTGGTCTACACCGGCCCGGTCGACGAGTACTTCGAGCGCGTCGAGGGCGAGCTGACCTGGCGCACGCTCGACTTCGAGCAGGAGGTGCTGCCGGTGGGCGACTTCCAGGGCACCCCGGTGATGAACTACGCGGACGAGGACGTGCCCTACACGCGCATCCACGAGTTCCGCCACTTCCACCCCGAGCGCGACTACACCCGCGACGCCACCGTGGTCGTCAAGGAGTACTCGCGCTTCGCCGCCCGCGGCGACGAGCCGTACTACCCGGTGAACACCCCCGCCGACCGCCGGCGCCTGCTGGCCTACCGCGACCTGGCCCGCGGCGAGGACGGCGTGCTCTTCGGCGGCCGGCTGGGGACCTACAAGTACCTGGACATGCACATGGCCATCGGCGCCGCGCTGTCCACGGTGGACAACAAGCTCGCCCCGCACTTCGGCGGGAGCGCGAAGCTGACGAGCGGCGGGGTGGACGCGTGAGCACGACGCTGGTGGAGCTGCCCGGCGCGACCTGGCGCACGGTGCACCGGGTGGTGCTGCCGCAGGACCCGGACGCCGACGACCTGGCCCTGTACGTCGACTACGACTCGGCCGTGGCCACCTCGGGCGCCTCGGCGGGGCGCCCCGGCGACGACGCCGCCTCCCTGGGCGGCGGCGCCGACGCCGAGGCGGGCCCGTCCGCGTTCGCGGTGCGCCAGGAGGGCCGCTCGGAGAACGTGCGCGGGCGCCGCGGCCTCGTGGTCGACGCGCGCAGCCGCGTGTCCTTCGGCACCTACTTCAACGCCTTCCCCGCCGCCTACTGGCGGCGCTGGACCACCGCGAGCGCGGTGCGCCTGCGCGTGGAGCTCGCCGCGCCGGGCACGGTGACGGTCTACAAGTCCAACGCGCGCGGGCTGCGCCAGCGGGTGACCTCGCGCCCGGTGGCGCCGGGCGAGCCGCTGCTGGCGGAGCTGCCGCTGGCCGCCTTCGGCGACGGCGGCTGGTACTGGTTCGACGTGGCCGCCGGCGCCGGCGAGACCGCGCTGGTGGCCGCGGAGTGGCAGGTGGCCGAGGAGGTCCCGGCGCCGGCCTCGACGCTGTCCATCGCGATCACGACCTTCAACCGCCCCGACTACTGCCTGGCGCTGCTGCGCGCGCTGGCCGGTGCCGACGAGGTGCGCGCCGTGCTCGACCGCGTCTTCGTCGTGGACCAGGGCACGCAGCTGGTCTCCGACCAGCCCGGCTTCGACGAGGTCGCCGCCGAGCTCGGCGAGCAGCTGCGCGTCGTGCGCCAGGCCAACCTGGGCGGCTCGGGCGGCTTCTCGCGCGGCATGCGCGAGACCCTGCGCGAGGGCCGCAGCGGGCACGTGCTGCTGCTCGACGACGACATCGTCGTCGAGCCCGAGGGCGTGCTGCGGGCCCTGCGGTTCGCCCAGGCGTGCCGCACGCCCACCGTCGTCGGCGGGCACATGTTCGACATGTACGACCGCAGCGTCATGCACTCGCTGGGCGAGCGCATCGACAGGTACCGCTTCTTCTGGGGCTCGGTGCCCGGCGTGCACGAGCGCCACGACCTGTCGGCGCAGAACCTGCGCGCGACGCCGTGGATGCACAAGCGCGTCGACGTGGACTACAACGGCTGGTGGATGTGCCTGATCCCGGTCTCGGTGATCCGCGAGGTCGGGCTCTCGCTGCCGGTGTTCATCAAGTGGGACGACGCCGAGTTCGGCCTGCGCGCCGCCGAGGCCGGCTTCCCCACGGTCAGCCTGCCCGGCGCGGCCGTGTGGCACGTCTCCTGGCTGGACAAGGACGACGGCACCGACTGGCAGGCGTACTTCCACGAGCGCAACCGCGTCGTGGCCGCGCTGCTGCACTCGCCCTACCCGCGCGGCGGGCGCATCTTCCGCGAGAGCGTCTTCACCGACGTCAAGCACCTGATCTCCATGCAGTACTCCACCGAGGTGCTGCGCCTGATGGCGCTGCAGGACGTGCTCTCCGGGCCCGACCACCTGCTGGCCACGCTGCCCACCCGCACCGCCGAGGTGCGCGCGGCCCGCAAGGACTTCAGCGACGCGCGCGCCTCCACCGACGTCGACGCCTTCCCCGCACCGCACCAGCGCAAGCCGCCGCGCAAGGGCAAGGAGCCGTCCTCGCCGAACCGCTACACGCTGCTGCCCTGGGCCGCGGCCGTGGTGGCCCGGCACCTGACGGCGCCGGACCCGGCGGCGCTCGAGCGCCCGGAGAAGCAGGTCGCCGCGATGGACTCCACCTGGTGGCGCCTGGCGCACTACGACTCCGCGGTCGTCTCCACGGCCGACGGCACGGCCGCCGCCTGGTACCGGCGCGACCCGCGCACCTTCCGCGACCTGCTGCGCCGCAGCGCCGAGGCGCACCGCCAGCTGTGGGCGCGCTGGGACGAGCTGTCCGCCGCCTACCGCGCGGCGCTTCCGCGCTTCACCTCCCCGCAGGCGTGGGACGCCGTCTTCGACGCCGGCGCCGTGCCCGCGCCGCAGCCGGTGACCCCCGGCGCGGGCGGTGCCGACGGCGCGGCCGGCGGGGCCGGTGCCGAGGAGGCCGGTGACGCCGCGCTGACGGGTGCGGGAGAGGAGCGCTGAGCGGGGTGGTCGCCGGGTCGCCGGGAGCGGCCGGCCCCCGCACGGGCGAGGACCTCGACGGCTTCACCGTGCCCGGGCGCGGGCGCGGGCTGCTCGACGTCCTCGAGCGGCGGTACCTGCTCAAGCTCCTGGTGCGCAAGGAGCTGCGGGTGCGCTACCAGGGCTCGTTCCTGGGGCTGCTGTGGAGCTACGTCAAGCCCGCGGTGCAGTTCGGCGTCTTCTACTTCGCGCTGGGCGTCTTCCTGCAGCAGAACGAGGCGATCCAGGACTACGCCGTCTACCTGTTCTCCGGGATCGTCGTCATCAACTTCTTCTCCGAGGCGTTCGGCAACGCCACGCGCTCGGTGACCGGCAACGCCGCGCTCGTGAAGAAGATCTACCTGCCGCGCGAGCTGTTCCCGGTCAGCTCCGCGTGGGTGGCCGCGGTGCACTTCCTGCCGCAGCTGGTCATCCTGCTGCTGGGCACCCTGGTGTCCGGGTGGCGCCCGACGGTGTGGCAGCTGCTGTCCGGGGTGCTCGGCTTCGTGGTCGTGGCGGTGCTGGCGACCGGGCTGGGGCTGTTCTTCGGCTCGATCAACGTGCTCTTCCGCGACTTCGAGAACATCGTCGACCTCATGCTGCTGGTCGTCACCTGGACCTCGCCGGTGCTGTACCAGTGGAACCTCGTGCAGCAGGAGCTGCCCGGCTGGCTGTGGCAGCTCTACCAGCTGAACCCGGTCACCAGCGGCGTGGAGCTGTTCCACTACGCGTTCTGGTTCGGCGCCACCCGCCCCGACGGCGGCCCGGCCGCCACGCTGCCGCCGGACCTGCTCTGGCACGGCGGCCTGGCGCTGCTGGTCGCCCTGGCCGTCCTGGCCGCCGGGCAGTTCACCTTCCGGCGGCTCGAGGGCCGCTTCGCGCAGGAGCTGTGATGACCGGACCCGTCGCCGCCGCGCCGCGCACCCGCACGAGCATCCGCGTCGAGGGCGTGGGCAAGCGCTTCCACCTGCGCCACGACCGCAGCCTGAAGAACCTCGCCGTCTCCGCCCTGCGCGGCAAGGACCTCGGCAACTCCTTCGACGCCCTCGCCGGCGTGGACCTCACCGTCGCCGAGGGCGAGACGGTCGCGCTGCTCGGGCTGAACGGCTCGGGCAAGTCGACCCTGCTCAAGCTGATCTCCGGCGTCATGACGCCCGACACCGGCCGGGTGCTGGTGCGCGGGCGCATCGCCGGGCTCATCGAGGTCGGCGCCGGCTTCCACCCGGACCTGACCGGGCGCGAGAACGTCTACCTCAACGCCGCGATCCTGGGCATGGACGAGGCCACCACGGCCCGCCGCTTCGACGACATCGTCGCGTTCAGCGAGATCGAGCGCTTCATCGACACCGAGGTGAAGTTCTACTCCTCCGGGATGTTCCTGCGGCTGGCCTTCGCGGTCGCCGTGCACACCGACCCGGAGATCTTCCTCATCGACGAGATCCTCGCGGTGGGCGACGCCCCGTTCCAGCAGAAGTGCCTGGCGCGCGTGCGCGAGCTGCGCGACGAGGGCCGCACCCTCGTCATCGTCAGCCACGACCTGGACATGGTCGAGGAGCTGTGCGAGCGCGGCGTGGTGCTGGAGCACGGGCGCCTGCTCGCCGACGAGGACATCCACTCAGCCGTGGGACGGCTGCGGACGTGAAGGGACCCATGGACGAGCAGCAGGAGCGGCACGACCCGGCGGCGCAGGGGCCGGGGGCGGCCCGCGGGGCCGTCGCCGGCGTCGACGGCCCGCCCGAGGGGCCGGTGCCGACGACCGCCGAGCTGCGCCTGATGATCGCCGCGCAGCGCGCGCTGTCGCAGCCGGCCACGGTGCGCACCGCGCAGCTGATGAGCCTGGCCGGCGAGCACGCCGCGGTGTGGATCGCCGGCGGCGCGCTGGGCGCGCTGGTCGACCGCCCGCGCCGGCGCCGCTGGCTCGCCGCGACGGCGACCGTCGTGGCCGCCCACGGCAGCAGCGTCGTCGTCAAGCGCCTGACCCGCCGGGTGCGCCCCTCGCACCCGGACGTCGCGGTGCGCGCCGGCACGCCCAGCCGCTGGAGCCTGCCGAGCTCGCACGCCACCTCCACCGCGGCCGCCGCCGTCGCCTTCGGCGCGCTCGTCGGCCGCGGGAAGATGGCGCCGCTGGTGCCGGCGATGGCGCTCTCGCGCATCGTCGTGGGCGTGCACTACCCCAGCGACGTGGCCGCCGGCTCGGCGCTGGGCGCCCTGGTGGCCCTGGCCGGGCAGCCGGTGGCCGAGCGCCTGCTCGGGGAGCGGCGCGCGTGAACGCCGTCACCGGGCTCGTCAGGACCGCGCGGCCCCACCAGTGGATCAAGAACGTCCTCGTCGTCGCCCCGCTGCTGCCCGCCGGCGCCTCCCAGCTCGACGGGCGCGCCTTCGCGGGCGCGGCCATCGCCTTCGCCGCGTTCTGCGTCGTGGCCAGCGCCGTGTACCTGGTCAACGACGCCAAGGACGTCGAGGCCGACCGCGCCCACCCGAAGAAGCGCTTCCGGCCCATCGCGGCGGGGGTGGTCTCCCCGGGCACCGCCTACGCCGCGGCCGGGGTCCTCTTCGCCGTCGGCCTGGCCGGCTCGGCCCTGTGGGACCTGGACCTGCTCGTCGTCATGGCGGTGTACGCCGTGATCCAGCTGGCGTACTGCTTCGGCCTCAAGCACGAGCCCGTCGTGGAGCTGGCCTGCGTGGCCTCCGGGTTCCTGCTGCGCGCCCTCGCCGGCGGCGTGGCCGCCGGGATCACCCTGTCGTCGTGGTTCCTGCTGACGACGGCCTTCGGCTCGCTGTTCATGGCCGCCGGCAAGCGCTACGCCGAGGCGCGCCAGGGCGAGGCGACCGGCCGGCAGGTGCGCCGGGTGGTGCAGCGGTACACCCAGACCTACCTGCGCTTCGTCTGGACGCTCTCGGCCACCGTCCTCGTCACCGCCTACTCGCTGTGGGCGTTCACCGTCCTCGACGAGGTCAGCACCCGCTGGGCCGTCGTCTCCGTCGTGCCGTTCGTGCTGGCGGTGCTGCGCTACGCGGTGGACGTCGACCGCGGCGAGGCCGAGGAGCCGGAGGACCTCGCCCTGCACGACCGGGTCCTGCTCGCCCTGGCGCTGGCGTGGGTGGGCGTGCTGCTGCTGGCGGTGTACGCGTGAGCCGCGAGGAGGACCTGGGCGCCCCCGCCGCGCCCGGCCCCGCGCAGGGCGCGGCGGGCGGTGCGGGCGGTGCCGCCGCCGCGTGGCGCCACCACCGGGTGCAGGAGGTGCTGCGCTTCCTCGTCACCGGCGGCGCGGCCTACCTCGTGGACGTGGCCGTCTTCAACCTGCTGCTGCTCGTGCTGGACGTGCCCTCGCTGTGGTCGAAGGTCGTCTCCAGCGTCGTGGCCATCGCCGTGGCGTTCCTGGGCAGCCGCTACTACACCTGGCGCGACCGGCGCTCGGAGCACCCGGGGCGCGAGTACGCGGTGTTCCTGCTGCTGAGCGTGGTCGCCGCCCTGCTGCAGGTGGGCTGCCTGTGGTTCTCCCGGCACGTGCTGGGGCTGACCTCGCCGCTGGCGGACAACGTCTCCTCCAACCTCGTCGGCATGGCGCTGGCCACCGTCTTCCGCTTCCTGACCTTCCGCTCGCTCGTCTTCCCCGACCGCTCGTGAGCCGCCCGGCCCCCCGGCCGGTCCTGCGCTGGGTCCCCCTGGCCCTCGCGCTGGCCTGGTGCGCGGTGGTGCTGGTGACCGGCGTGGGCACCGAGGGCTGGCAGCGCGGCTACGACCTCGGCGTATACCGCGACGGCGCCGAGGACCTGCTGGCCGGGCGCGACCTGTACCACCGCGCCACCGAGCGCGGGCACTACTTCGTCTACCCGCCGGTGGCGGCGGTCCTCTTCGTGCCGCTGCTGCTGCTGCCGGTGGGCGTGGACCTGCTCGCCTGGGACGCGGTGCTCGTCGTGGCCGTCGTGGCCGGCGGGCACCGGCTGCTGCGCGCCGGCGGGGTGCCCCCGGCGCTGGTGCCGGCGGCCCTGGCGCTGGTGGTGGTCAGCGACCCCTTCCGCGAGGCGCTGGTGCTGGGGCAGATCAGCCCGCTGGTGGTGCTGGCCCTGGTGGGCGGTGCGGCGCTGGCCGGGCGCTCGCCGCGGCTGGGCGCGCTGCTGGCCGGGGCGGCCGGGGCGGTGAAGGTCACCCCCGCGCTGGTGCTGCTGCTGGGCGCCTCGCGCCCGTGGCGGCGCTTCGCGCTGGGGGTGGTGGTGGTGGGCGCGGCGCTGACCACGGCCGGGGCGCTGGCGGCGCCGGCGTCCTGGCGCAGCTACTTCCTGGACCTGCTGTGGCGCTCGGGGCGGGTGGGCCGGCCGGGCACGACGAGCAACAACTCCCTGGCCGGGGGGCTGGCGCACGCGGGCGTGCCCGGGCACCTGGCCCCGGAGGCGGGGGCGGTGCTGGCCGCGGTGCTGGTGGCCCTGGTGGCGCTGGTGCTGCTGCGCCCGCCCGTGCCGGGGGAGCCGGCCGAGCCGGGGGTGCCCGCGCGGGTGCGCTGGGGCCTGGTGGTCAGCCTGCTGACGTGCCTGGCCAGCCCGGTGGCGTGGAGCCACCACGCGCTGGCCGCGCCGCTGGCGGCGGTGGTGCTGGCCGCGGGCTGGCCCCCCCGCGAGCGGCGCGAGCGCGTGGCGGGCGCGGTGGTGCTGGTGCTGTGGGTGCTGCCCGTGCTGCAGCTGGCGGCGGCCCTGCCCGGCCCGGCGGGGGCGCTGCTGGCCCAGTCGCGCCCGCTGTCGCTGCTGGTGCTCGTGGGGCTGCTGGTGCTGCAGCGCCCCGTCAGTCACGGGAGTGTCACGAGTGAGGAGAGTGCCTTGACGATGGGTAGCACCTGACGAACACTCGGTCACTGTGCGTCGTCGTCTCGTGCCCGCCGCCCTGGTCGCCGGCATCGCCCTGTCCGCCCTGCCCGCCGCGGTCGCCCAGGCGGCCGAGACGTACCCGGCGCCGGCCTCGGGCGCCTGGACCGTCACCGGCCACGGCTTCGGGCACGGCTGGGGCATGTCGCAGTGGGGCGCGCAGTCGCGCGCCGTCGCCGGCCAGGGCCACCGCCAGATCCTCGAAGCGTACTACCCGGGCACCCGGGCGGCCACCCGCCCCGACCGCACCGTGCGCGTGCAGCTCTCCCGCTTCGCCGGCCCCGAGGTGTTCCTGGAGAGCCGCACCGCCGCACCCCTGCGCGTCGGCGCCCGCGAGGTGCCGCAGGGCCAGCGCCTGCGCGTGACGTGGGACGGCGGCGCCCTGGTGCTGACCGCGTTCCTGCCCGGCTGGCAGGAGGTGTGGAGCGAGCGCGTCACCGCCGCGCCCACCGTCACCGGCGCCGACGGCGTGTGGGTCGAGCGCCTCGACGGCTCCGGCAACCGCTACGCCGGCACCGTCACCTTCCCGCTGGCCGCCCCCGTCACCCCGGTCAACGTCATCGGCCTGGAGGGGTACCTGCTCGGCGTGGTGCCGCGCGAGTCGCCGGCCTGGTTCGCGCCCGAGGCCCTGAAGGCCCAGGCGGTCGCCGCGCGCAGCTACGCGCTGTCGACCCTGCGCCCGGCCTCGTCCGGGTACGACATCTGCGACACCGAGGCCTGCCAGGTCTACCAGGGCGCCGCCACCCGCACCGCCGCCGGCGCCGTCACGGACCTGCAGCCGGCGGCCACCACCGCCGCCGTGCGCGCCACCGCCGGCGAGATCCGCGAGTTCGAGGGCGCCGCGGCCTTCACGCAGTTCTCCTCCAGCAACGGCGGCTGGTCGGCCACCGGCAGCAAGCCGTACCTGCGCGCCGCGCCCGACCCCTTCTCCTCGCCCGCCGGGAAGGTCCCCCAGGACACCGTGGCGGGGTGGACGGCGCAGCTGCCCGTGGCCGCCGTCGCGCGCAGCTGCCCGGCCGGCGGCCAGCCGCGCAGCCTGTCGATCACCCGGCGCGACGGCAACGGCGAGTGGGGCGGGCGCATCACCGACCTCGTCGTGCGCTGCACCACGGGCGAGGCGACCCTCTCCGGCTCCGCGGTGGCCCGCTTCGCCGGCACCCTGCGCTCGAGCTGGTGGGCGGTCGTGCCCGGCGGCACCGCCGAGGTCGACGCCGCCTGGCGCCGCGTCGGCGGCCCCGGCGGCGTGCTGGGCCTGCCGACCTCCCCGGTGTGGGCGCTGCCGCAGGTGGAGGGCTCCTACCAGCTCTTCCAGCGCGGCTCGGTGTACTGGTCGCCGGCCACCGGCGCGCACGAGGTGCACGGGGCGATCCGCGAGCGCTGGGGCGCGCTGGGCTGGGAGAACGGCTACCTCGGCTTCCCCGCCACCGACGAGACCGCCCTGCGCGGCGGCGCCTTCAACCACTTCCAGGGCGGCTCGGTGTACTGGTCGCCGGCCACGGGCGCGCGCGCGGTGCGCGGCGCGATCCGCGACGCGTGGGCCCGGCAGGGCTGGGAGGCCGGGCGCCTGGGTTACCCCACCAGCGACGAGTACGACGTGCCCGGCGGCAAGCGCAGCGACTTCCAGGGCGGCTCGATCACCTGGACCCCCGCCGGCGGGGCGGTCGTCGCCCTGCGCTGACGGGTCGCACCGCCGGGCTGCGCCGGCGGGCTGCACCGGCGGGCTGCACCGGCGGCCCCGGCCCGCGCCCGCGCGGCGGGGCGGACCCCGGCGCGCCGTGGCCTACCCTCGGGTACCGGTCGGTCACCGTGGCCGGCGCTCGAGGCGGTGGGTGACGCGTGACGCAGGTGGCTGGCGCGAGCGGGGGACTGACCGGTGCCGGTGAGGTGCCGCCCCCGGCACCGCGACCGCGTCCGCGCGACGCCGTGGTGCGCGGCGGCTTCGCCCGGCTGGGCGCGGCCCTGCTCGTCGGTGCCGTCGTCGCCGGTGCGGTCAGCCTGCTCGTGCAGCGCGCGGTGGGCGCCCTGACCGCGCGCCTGGTGGGCGCCGGCCCCGACGGCGCGCCGCTGTTCTCCTCGCCCACCCCCTCCTACGCGGGCACCGCCGCGAGCACCGCGGTGCTCGTCGTCGTGGTCGCCGCGGTCCTGGCCGCGTGCGCGCGGCGGCGCTGGTGGCGCGGGACCGAGGCGGTCGCCGTCCCGGTCGTCTCCGCGCTGGCGACGCTGCTGCTGGCGGTGCCGCTGGCCGGCACCCGCTACTACCTCGGCGGCAACACCAACGACCAGCTCTTCCGCACCCAGTTCCTCGGCCGCCTGGCCGACGACTGGCACCTGGCGGACATGAACTACGCCGACCTGCCCTCCTTCTACCCGGGCGGCTGGTTCTGGCTGGCCGGTCGCTTCGCGGACCTGACCGGCACCCCGGCCTGGGAGGCGTTCAAGCCCGCCGGGATCGCCACCTCCGCGGTCGTGCCGGTGCTGGCGCTGCTGGCGTGGTCGCGCCTGGTCGGCCCGCGCCGCGGCCTGCTCGCCGGGCTGGCCACCGTCGCCGTCGGCGTCCACCCGGCCCTGGCCGGCCCGTTCGTCGACGAGCCGTACTCGTGGTGCCTGGCCGCGTTCGTGCCGGTGGTGGCCGTGGTCGCCTGGCGCGCCTTCGGCGACGTGCCCGCCCGCGCCCGCACCGCCGCGGCCGTCGCGGTGGGCGTCGCGCTGGGCCTGGGGGCGATGACGTACACCCTCTACGCCGGCTTCGCCGCCCTCGTCGTGGCGCTGGCGTGCGCGGTGCGCAGCGCCGCCGCCTGGCGCGCGGGGGCCGGGCCGGCGGCCCTGCGCACCCGCGTGCCCGCGCTCGTGCTCGCGGCCGTCGTCTCGGCGGCGCTGGCGCTGCTGGTGTGGGCGCCGTACGTCGTGGAGGTCCTCACCGCCGGGGGCGGGCGCGCCGCCGCGCAGCACTTCCTGCCGCTGATCTCCGCGCAGCTGCCCGCCCCGATGCTCGCGCCCACCCCGTGGGGGGCGTTCCTGCTGCTGGGCTGCGCCTGGCTGGTGCTCGCCGCGCGCCGCGACGCCGTCGCGGCGCCGCTGCTGCTCGTCGTCGCGCTGTGCTACGCGTGGTACCTGCTGTCCACCGCCGCGCTGGTGGCGCGCACCACCCTGCTGGCCTTCCGCATGGAGGCGGTGCTGGTGGCCACCACGGCGGTCGCCGGCGCGCTGGGCGCGGCCGCGCTGTGGCGGGCGCTGCCCGCGGCCCTGGAGCGGGTGCGCGCCCGCGGCCGCCTGCCCGAGGCGCGGGTGCTCACCGCGCTCGCCGGCGCCGCGGTGCTCGTGGTGCCCCTGCAGGCCACGGCCCAGAACCTCGCCCCCCAGATCACCAAGGCCTACACCGACTACGCCGAGGACGGCACCAACGCCCTCGGCCAGGCCGACGAGGACCTCGACGGCGCCTGGACGGACGAGGTGCTGCGCGCCGTCGACGCGCAGGTGGCCGCGCAGGGCCTGGCCCCCGGCGGGGCGGTCGTGCTGAGCACGTACTACGAGGTCTTCTCCTTCCGCCCCTACCGCGGCTTCCAGCAGATCACCGCCCACTACGCCAACCCGCTGGCCGACTTCGACGCGCGCCGCGCCGAGGTGGCCTCCTGGGCGGCCGCCGGCGACCCGGGCGAGCTGCTGCGCCGGATGGCCGCGAGCCCGTTCGCCGCGCCCGACGTGCTGGTGCTGCGCCGCGCCGCGGACGGCTACCAGGTGGGCCTGACCCGCGACACCTTCCCGGCCGAGCCGAACGTGGCGTGGGAGACGGTGACGTTCGACCCCGCCCTCTTCGAGGACCCGGCGTTCACGTCCACCGACGCCGGCCCGTTCGTCGTCGTCGGCGTCGACCCCGGCGCGCTCGCCGCGGCCGCCCCCGCCGCCCCCGCCGCGGCCGGCTGACGCGCCCTTGCCGTCCGCCGCTCCGGCGCGCCCGCTCGCGCGCGCCCTCGCCCTGCTCCTGGCCGCCGTGGCGTGCGTGCTCTCCGCGGCCCTGCCGCTGGCGCCCGTGCTCGTGAGCACCCCGGAGGTCGTCTGGCCGCGCGCCGGCGAGGCGCCCACCTCCACCACGGCGCTGTTCGCGCCCTACCGGCCGCTGGACGTCAGCGCCGAGGTGCCGTGCGCGAGCGCGCTGGCCGCGGCCGGGCGCACCGCGCTGGGCGCGCGCACCGCGCTGGTGGTCACCGCCCCGGAGGGGTCCGCGCGCGGGCGGGCCCGCTCGCTGAGCGTGGCCGCCGCGGACGGGCGCGTGCTGGTGCGCTCCTCCGGGCGCGACCTGCTCGACGTGGCCGCCGACGACCCGCGCCTGGCGGTGCCCGGCTGCGTGCTGCGCGTCGTGGCCGCGCAGGACGGCACCACCGTGCGCGCCGCTCCCGGCGGCGCGCCGGCGGGGGCGGGGGAGGAGCTGGCGTCCGCGCCGGGCCTGCCGGTGCCCGAGGTCAGCGCCCTGGTCACCGACCTGACCGCCGCGGACGGCGCGGCCCCCTCCCTGGTGGCCCACCCCGACGCGCGCTTCGAGAGCGTCCCGGCGCTGCTGAAGGTCGCGCTGCTGGTGGCGCACGCGCTGCTGGTGCTGCTGGCGCTGCTCGTGCTGCTGGTGGCCGCCGGGCCCGCTCCGCTGCGGCGCCGCGAGCGCTCCGCGGACGAGGCGGCCGCCGCCCGCCCGCTCCGCCTGGACCCGGCGGCGCCGCGCTGGTGGCGGCGCGCGCTGGCCGCGCTGAGCGACGCGGCGGTGGCCGGCGCGCTGGTGCTGTGGGCGGGCGTGGGCCCGCTGCACACCGACGACTTCTACTACGTCCTCGAGGCGCGCAGCGTGGAGCTGACCGGCTACGTGGGCAACGTCGTGCGCTACTTCAACGTCCCGGAGATCCCCTTCACGCTGCAGCAGCTGCTGCTGTCGGGCGTGGTGCAGCTGTCGGCGGCGCCGTGGGCGCTGCGCCTGCCGGCCGCGCTGTGCGGGATCGCCACGTGGGTGCTGCTCACCCGGGTGGTGCTGCCCCGGCTCGTGCAGGACCCGCCGGCGTGGACCCGGCCCCTGGCGGCGGTGGTGCTGCTGGCGTGGTGGTGGCCGTTCAACACCTCCGCGCGCCCGGAGAGCCTGGTCGTGCTGGTCTCCACCGCGACCCTGGCCCTCGTGCTGGAGGCGGTGGCGCGCCGGCGCGCCTGGCTGCTGGGGCCGGCGGCGCTGACGGCCGGGGTCGGGGTGGCGGTCACGGCCTCGGGGCTGCTGGCCGCCGTGCTGCTGCTCGTGCTCGCCCCGCGCTGGTGGCCGCTGGTGCGCGCCTCGCGGCTGGGGTCGCTGCCGACGGCCGCGCTGCTGCTGGCGTGCGCCAGCGCCTCCTCGCCGCTGGTGTTCGCCGACGCGACCCTGGCCACCGCGCTGACCTCGCTGCGCGTGCACGACGAGGTCGGACCCAACCTGGAGTGGTGGCAGGAGGCGCAGCGCTACGCCGCCCTGACGGTGGGCGTGGACCCCAACCAGCGCGGCTACGCCCGCCAGGTGGTCGTGCTCGTCACGCTCGTGCTGCTCGTGGGCGTCACCGCCGCGCTGCTGCGCGCCACCCGCACCCGCGCCGCGCGGGTGGCGTGGGTGGTCCCGGTGGCCGCCGCCTGGACCGGCTTCGCCGTCCTGGCGCTCTCGCCGACGAAGTGGTCGCACCACTTCGGCGCCCTGGCCGGGGTGGGCACGCTGCTGGCGGTGACCGGCGCCGTCGTCCTGGTGCGCCGCCGCCCGACGCGCTGGGCGCTGCTGGCGCTGTGGGCCGCGGTCGTGGTCGTCGCCGGCGCGGCCTTCCACGGCCCGGACGCGCAGGTGGAGTACTCCGCCTACGGCGTCGAGCCGGAGCTGCCCGAGCTGCTGGGCAACCCGCTGCTGTGGGCGGGGCTGTCGGCGCTGGTGGTGCTGCCCGTGCTCGCCGTGCGCCGCCGGCGCGCCCGGGCGAGCGGCGTGAGCGGCACGGGGGGCGTGGGGGGCGCGGGGGGCGCGGTGCGCGACGCGTGGCCGGAGCTGGTCGTGGCCGCGGTGGCCGTCGTCCTGGTCGCCTCGGTGCTCGCGCAGGCCGCGAGCGTCGCCTCGGCGACCCGGCGGCTGTCGGGGACCTGGTCGGTGGCCGCGGACGCGTGGCCGGCGCTGACCGGGCGCTCGTGCGGCTTCGCCGACGCGGCCGTGGCGCTGACCGGCGCCCGGGTGCTGGACCCGGCGCCGGGCGCGGGACCGGGCGCACCGGGGCCGGCCGCTCCCGCGGCGACGCCGGAGCAGCGCGAGGACCTGCCGGCCACCGCCCCGGCGCAGGTGGGCGCCTGGTCGGGCGTGCCCGGCGCGGAGGTCGTCACGCCGTGGGTGGACCTGGGCGGTCGCAGCCCCTCCGACACCCTGGCGTTCGACGTCCTCGGCGCGCCCGCGGCGGTGCTCGTGGAGTTCACCGACGCCGCCGGCGCGTCCCTGCCGGTGCCCGCGGTGCTGCCGCCGGGGAGCGGCTGGCGCCGCGTGGGCTTCGGCCCGCTGGGCGACACCCCGCCGACGGCGGTGGCGGCCAGGGTGCGCCTGCGGGTGGACGCCGATGCGATCGCCGCGGACGGCGTCGCCGGCGCCGGGAGCGCCCAGGACGCGCAGGACGCGGTGCCCCCGGCGGTGACGGACCCGTACCGGCGCACCGCGCAGACCCTGTCGCAGGCGGTGCCGCCGGGCACCCGGGTGCTGGTGGACTGGCCGATCGGCCTGCACCTGCCCTGCTACGCCCCGCCGGTGGTGGCCGGCGGCATGGCCGAGCCGGTCGGGTGGGCGGTGCGCAGCGCGACCTTCGAGGGCACCCCGATGCTCACCGTCATCGACGGCGGCGGCACCTACTCCACGCTGCCGGAGGTGGCGACCCTGACGCCGTACCGCGGTTTCCTGCCCGGGGCGCCGTACCGGGAGTGGGGCGACCTGCTGCGCGTGGAGTACGAGCTGCCCCCGGGCCGCTACGACGTGCGCGAGGGGCGGCGCACCGTGCCGGGGTGGCGCTGGTGGGACGGCGCCGGCCCGGGCCCCAGCCCGCAGGAGTACCTCGACGGCACCGCGGACCCCGACCGCTGACGGGGCGCGCCCGCCGCGGAACCCGCCCGGCGCGGCCCGCGCACCGCTACGGTCGCCGGTGTGAGCGCACCCCGCCGACCGCTGCCGCCGGCGGTCCCGGTCCTCGCCCCCCTCCTGGCCGCCCTGCTGCTGGCCGGCGCGCTCGGCGGCTGCGCGCCGGCCGGCGCCGGGGGGCCGGTGGCCGCCGTCGGCGAGGAGGAGGCGCGCGCGGTGGTCGCCGGCGTCGTCGCGCTGGCCGCGCAGCGCACCCCGGCCGCGATGGAGCGGGTGTGCGAGGAGAACGACGGCTGCCCCGGGATGTCCAGCGGCATCGTGCACGACCCGCTGGGCGCTCCCGGGCCGGAGCGGGCGCCGCGGGAGCTGTGCACGGTGGCGGTGCCGCCCACGCCGTCGCAGGACGGGTCCCGCATCGTGGTCCTCGAGGGCGTCGACGGGTACGGGCGCGCCTACGTCAGCCAGGTCCTGGTCGACCGCGCCCGCGAGGCCGAGGACGACGAGGACGGCCTGCAGGTGCAGGAACCGGGGTTCTGGCTGGGCATCCGCTACACCGCGCTGCAGCACGGGCGCGCCTGGAGCGGGCTGGGGACGGGGCCGGGCCAGCCGGGGGCGGACGACGACCTCGCGCGCCGGGCGTGCACCGACACCCGGGCGTGGGTGGCCGAGGTCGCCACCCGCACCCCCGACGAGGGGGCCACCGCGCGCGCGAGCCGGGAGGCGGCCGCCGGCTGAGGGCCGGGACGACGCAGGGCCCCGGCACCCTCGCGGGTGCCGGGGCCCTGACGCCCTGACGGTGGCGGCGCCGCCGCGCCGCTCAGCGGTAGCTGACGACCGCCCCGCGCGCCGGGGTCCAGGTGATCGAGCCGCCCTGGAAGTCGCTGCGCTTGCCGCCGGCGACGTCGTACTCGCCGGAGGTGGGGTAGCCCAGGCGCCCGGCCTCCCAGCCCTGGCGGGCCCAGGCGTCGCGGATGAGACCGCGCACGCTGTGCGCGCCGGTGGCCGGCGAGAAGTACACCGAGCCGCCGCGGAAGTGGTTGAACGCGCCGCCGCCGCGCAGCGGGGTCTCGTCGGTGGTCGGGTAGCCGAGGAACCCGGCCTCCCAGCCGTTGCGGGCCCACGCGTCGCGGATCAGGCCCTTGACGACGCGGGCACCGGTGCCCGGCGACCAGTAGACGGAACCGCCCTGGAAGTGGTTGAAGGCGCCGCCGCGCAGGGCGACCTCGTCGGTGACGGGGAAGCCCAGCGAGGAGTTCTCCCAGCCGGCCGCGGCCCAGCGGTCGCGGATGAGGCCGCGCACGACGTGCGAGCCGGTGGCGGGGGAGAAGTACACCGAGCCGCCGCGGAAGTGCTGGAAGTACCCGGACTTCACCGGGGTCGGCAGGATCGCGGTGGTGGGCGCGCCGAGGAAGCCGTTCGCGCCGCCCACCGAGCTCCACTTGACGGCGATGTCGGGGGTCGCGCTGATCGGCGCGCCCTCCACGCGCAGGGTGCCGTCGCCGTTGCGCACCAGGGTCGCGATGCTCATGCGGCGCGGGTGCGGCACGGGCCCGCCGACGTTCTCGCCCAGGCGGAACGTCGCGTACGCCATGCGCAGGCGGCCCTGCGCGTCGACGAACCCGGAGGAACCGCCCGGGCCCTGCGCGGCGCCGGCGCTGGCCAGCAGCGGCGTGGAGGACACGCGGTGGCACGCGCCCAGCGGCCCGGAGGGGCACACCGCGTACCCGGACGCGTAGGTGCTGTGGCCCTGGTCGTCCAGCGGGTCGGAGAGGTTGCCGGAGTAGAACAGGTACGTCGTGCCGCCGAAGCTGACCATCGAGGGGTTCTCGATGGTGTGGCCCTCCCACGAGTTCGCGGCGGTCTCCAGCAGCTTGACCACCGGCGCGCCCGGGCGCGGGAAGCCGTTGCCGTCCAGCTCCACCGCCTTGATCGAGGACGCGTGGGAGGCGATCTTGCCGGAGGACTTCCACAGCAGGTAGTTCCGCCCGCTCGCCGCGTCGTGGTACGGCATCGGGTCGATGGACCCGCCGGGGTCCTGGTTCACGTCCTCGCACTGGATCGGGCCGCCGCCGCTGATGTCGCGGAACGGGCCCAGCGGGGAGGGCGCGGAGGCGACCGTCAGGCAGAAGCGCGAGGGCGAGACGCGCACGGGGGAGTACGCGAACCAGGTCGAGCCGATGCTGAAGACGCCCGGGGCCCAGTAGTCGCGGTTGATCCACGGACCCTGCGGGTGCACGACGCCCCACGAGGCCTGGCGCACCAGCGCGTCGTTGGTGTCGTACTTGCCCCACTCGTCCATCGGGGCGGCCTTGATCTCGCCGGGGATCTTCGGGTCGCCGGCGACGGAGTAGCCGGGGCGCCCGGGCGGGCCGTCGTCGGAGTAGCGCGCGCGCACCTTCCACGTCACCAGGTCGGTGCTGGTCAGCACGGGCAGCACGCGCCCGCCGACGGGGGAGGCGTAGGCGTAGTAGGTGCCGCCGACGCGCACGACGGTGGGGTCGCCGAAGTCGCCGGTCCAGGTGGCGCCGGGCTGGAACCACGTCGGTTCGGCCGCCACGGCGCTCTCGGCGCCGGGGCCGGTGGACAGCGAGCAGACCGCCAGGCCTGCGGTCACGCCTGCGGCGACCGCGGCGACGAGGCGGCGCAGTCGGGACGTGGGACGCACGGGGGTACCTCCGGGTCGGTGCGTGGGGGGGCCTCGCGAGGAGCATCGGCACGTCGGCGCCCCACCTTGAGCGGCCGTTCGTGCACGGTCCGCCCGCGCCCGGACGGCAGGCGCTCATCCTGCGCGAGCACGGGGCGTGATCGGCAGTCCACGGGCGGAGGCGTGCGTCACACCGGCAGGGTCCCGCCACCGGCACGAGCGCCCCCGGGGGGGGGGCGGGGGGGGGGGGGGGGGGGGGGGGGGGGGGGGGGCGCGGGGGGGGGGGGGGGGGGGGGTGGGGGGGGGGGGGGGCGCCGGGGGGGGGGGGGGGGCGGGGGTTTATGGGTCCAGGGG